>CAZMVS010000352.1:0-5519 GCA_964569525.1 uncultured Planctomycetales bacterium | reverse complement strand
TGTGGGTTCAAAGTGGGTTCAAAATGGGTTTGTTTTCGGGTGTTCCGTTCGGTGTAATTTTTGTTGTAAATCCATTTATTTATGAGATTTACAAACGTTTTGAAAATGGGTTTGTTTTGTAGAAAATATCGCCTCCTCTCCTGTTAGCAATCGAGATTAAAGCACAGGAATCGCCAAGCCCGTTCAAAGTTAAGAAGGCAAAGTCTGTCCTCGGTTCTGTATGTTGGCGTTTTTTTTGCCTGAATCACCATTAAACCTATCCATTTTTCGAAGATCTTCCCGGCCAATTCTCCATTTGGGATATAAGAAGCGGACCCTGCCCAATTGCTATAACAGTGCCGGGTGTTCCGGAAATTGCGAGGGTTGCAGAACGAGCGCGAAACTTGTTTATTTCCAAGTACCAGAAAAAATATTGTTGAATAGCAATTTTACTCAGTCGCTTTGGTCGTCGGTGCGTTTGAGCTCAGTTTGCTCCATGAAGCAATCTCCACGCGCAGTTCCAGTGGCTTATCTCCATTTGGCTTAGCGATCACCCTATCGAGTTCACGCACTCCTTCAGTTGCTCCGATTTCATACGAGCGATCTTGAAGATTGCTGAAGCGAAAACGGCCCTGAGCGTCGGTTGGTCCCTCAGGCTTGAGTCGATATTTCTCTCCGAGATTCCAGTCCTCCGGATGAGCATATACTTTTACATTCGGAATCGGATACCCTGTTTCGGCCTCGATTACACGACCTTCCAGCACATGGCCGGGTTTCAATTGCACAACCGCAGGATCGTCCACAGTCCCCAACTGGACATCAACCGGCTGGTAATCTTTACGTAGGTTCAAATTGGCAAAATACTTACCCGCTGCCGGGTTCAGGTTTTCAAATATGACCATTCCCTTATCATCCGTCTGTTCCGGTGGGCTATAACTTCCCGAACTACCGCCTTCCAGTTCATACCGAAATTCGACCGGGATATTTTCCAGCGGCCGGCCGCCAGGTCCAAGCACTCGAACGGCCATATTTATTCCGTCCCTCATACGCAATTCAACCTTGGGCAGAGGATGAGCTTCATCGACCGTGACCGGCTCGCTTAGCAGGTAATACTGGCTCTTATTGGCGACAAGACGATATTGGCCACCTAAAGGCAGAGGCGTGACCATAAAAGTACCATCAACTGGATTGATTTGTGTGCGGGTACTGTTCGGATCGACAATTTCGAAGCCCGGAAGTTCGTTCATCTGTGAAGGTTTGCGCACTACTTCGGGCTTAATTGAAACATGGCCTCTAGGCGCTCTTCCGTCTTTGTCCAAAACCCGGCCGGCGATTGCTCCTGAGGGTATAGCGTTGACTTCAACCACCAAGGGCTTTTCTCCGGTGGAAACATTTTCCACTCTGCCCTCCTGGAACGTAACACCTACAATACGTTTCGGCCTGTATGAGAATCTTCCGCCTATGTAGGCTTTAAAGCTCACTTGGTTTCCTTCCAGCTCTATATCTTTATTAATTGGTCGTTGATCTTCTTGCGTGGGGGAATAACTTTGAACATTCACTATGCCTTGCGGATTCGGATGACCTGCAGGTACGTTCAACTGCAATACAACCGTTCGTTTACAAGGGGCTGGCGTATCCAAATCGATAACCACTTCATCGGGCGGGTTCTGACGGGACAATTCTATTTGACGCGTATGACCACCCGCAATGATAGATATTCCTCCTTCAACCAAGTTAATCACTTCAAAATACGCAACCCCCTGCTTAATGTTTACCCGGATATCACTATAGCCAGTAGTCCAGACATGATTCATCGCATAACAAATCTTCTGCTGATACCGAATAATCGGTTGTCCTTCCCGATTCCGTTTCAACCTGGAGAGATCGCCTACAACCCGCCCATGAAGGACCAGTGGCGTCAGCTTCACGTTCAGTGGTCCATCGGCTACCTTCACACCGCGACACATACGTTGACCATGCTCGGTATGCTCAAAACAAAAAGTATAGGGTACCTCGCTGTCGAGCGAATCAAGCGAGAAATCACCTTGCCGGTCGGTCTGTGCAAGAATGGGTCCGGTAAGTCCATGCCCAAGGTTACCATCATATATCATGCGCACTTTCACATCGGCAATCGGTTGTCCACCTTTATCCACGACAAGGCCTTGCAATGGCTTGGCTTTATGCAATATCCAGGTCATTCTCCGGTCCGGTTCCAGTTGCACATTTTTGCGCCGGGCCGGCTCGTATCCTGATTTTGTAGCGGTCATAATGTATTGCCCCTTTGCCAGGTGCTTCAATTCGGCCACGCCATCACCGTCACTAAACCAACGTCCTGCTATTCCAATAAATGCCCCCGAAGCAAATTGCCACATAGCTTTGACCTTAACTCTTTCCAAGGGTTTACCTTTTTCGTCCACGAATTTGAGAAAAGCATGGAAACCTTGGGAGAGCACGATCTTTCCTACATTTACTGAACCGCTAGGTTCACCTCGAAATGGTCCGACCACCCGGCTCGCATAACCTTTAGCTTTTGCCATCACCCATATGGCACCGAATTCTGCGTGCAACGTGAAATTCGGCTGCTGCAGACTTGCTGCTTTGACATTACTATGATTGGCTGATCGGGAGCGGATTTTGATATGTCCATTTATAACCGGCGCACCGTCCGCGGTGGTTATTTTCCCGGTTAAAGTAACCTGGTTTTTCTCCGCATCGGATGTCGACACATAGGGGGCATGCTTCGACTCTTCTTCAATCAGTTGCTCCATCCTTTCCTCCGGGGTAAGGATTTCGGCGGCCAGGCTTACGGCTGCATCCGTACCGCAATAAAATCCAACCAGCAAAGCCGCCCCGCTAATCATCGCTATGACCAATGACGGCCAAGGCAGTCGCACACGTGGACAATAGCCAGCACTCAGTAATCTGTTGGCCCGATCGAGCAACGATCCGTTGCCATGTTGATGGACGGTCGCCGCCGTCGGCGGTATCGATACATGATCTACCAGCCGACGACCCCAGTCAGATATGATCTGTACGTACTGTTCGGATTCGCCTGTATGACGGGCGGCGACAACATCAGCACAGGCTTCCCGCTCGATGCGGATCCGGCGGCTGATCCACCAGGCGGCAGGGTTGAAGAACAACAGCGTTTCCACGATGAGTTGGCCAATCTGAACCAACAGGTCGTATCGTCTCACATGGGCCAGTTCATGCAGAAGAATCGCTTGCATGTGTTCCGGCGGCAACCCGGTCATGGCTGACAATGGCAGCAATATCATCGGCCGAATGATGCCCACCACAGCCGGCACTGTCAGCCTGGGGTGAATACGCAGTTCTATCCGGCGGGCAAGGCCCAAGGCTTGTTTCGAAGTTTCAAGCATCTCGATTAATTGAGGATCATGAATAATTGTCGCCCCGGTTCGCAATCGGCGACCGGCGCGCAAGATCATTACCAGTCGGATCGACATCAAAGCAACGCCAACCAGCCAAAGGCAGGCCACAACAGTCGGCCAGTCGATAATGGTTGGTTCAATTGGTACTGCATAGGAAGTGTTGATTGATGGGGACCGATCGACCTGACCGGCTGATGGAGAATAATCCCGGACCACCTGTTTTCCCTCAATAGACATTTTGGGGGAGGGAATTGTCGCTGTTCCAGGCGATTCCAAGGATTCCTGTGGGTTCGCTGTCAAAACAGCAAAGGTGAGCATTCCTACGAGGACAGCTCCGGCAAGAGAGACAACACCGGCCAGATACCGCACCTCGGGGCGACGAGTCGGGATTGCACGCAGCAATATCAAAAGCACCACAGCGATAAGCGGCACCTGCCAAAGTGAATAAATCAATGTCCAGGTCAAATTATTAAGGATATTGTTCCAAGCAGTTATGGCGGTCATGGTCCATTCTCCTTTTTCTTCTCTGACCGCTTACGATCAATCAGCTTCTGGATCTGAGCCAGCTCGGCCTCATCCACCGTCTCATCAGTGATCAAATAACCAACCGCCTCGGAAGCCCGATCGGAGAACACCTGCCGGAGCAGCCGTTTCATCATCGGCCCAAGAATTTCTTTGCGTCGAACTTCCGGCTGATAGATGTTGGCGTTTCCCTTTCGTGTGTGACTGACCAGCCGCTTGCGTTCCAAGTCCTGCAAAACGGCAAGAACGGTGGTGTAGGCCCGTTTTTTCCCATCCGGCAAATCGTCACGCACTTCGTGAACACTGCTTGGACCTCGTTCCCAGAGGACCGAAAGAACCTGTAACTCCAGATCGGATGGTTGAGCTTTTTTGGGGGGCATGGATTCTCCTTTGTTCACTACGTTCGTAGTATATACTATAAACGTAGTGATAGCAAGACTAAAATACAATCTTTATGGGGCTTATTGGAGTAGTTGAAGGCTAAATAAGCACCAACCTGGTCTCTATAACTATTCCGGATTGCCGAAAAAGCGGGGCAAGGATTTGGTCAGTCGGCTTGTTGCGCTTTTTGTTTGGCCTTGGTCTGGACGGACCAGGGTTCGGGGATGGCGGCGTGGGGGCGGACGTTTTTGCCTTTTGTTTTGGTGATTTGATCGCCGATGTCCTGGCGGGCCAGTTGTACCAAGGCCTGGAGGCGTTTGACGATCAGGGGATGTTGGTCGGCGACGTTGGTGGTTTCGCCGGGATCATTGTCCAAGTCGAATAAGCTTAAGCCAATCTTGTGTCTTTTGAATTTTAAGACGGTGTACTTGCCGGGCTGATCGGTGATTTCCTTATATCGGTGCGGGACGTGGAGTTTCCACTTGCCGCTACGGACGGCGCGGATTTGGCCGCTGTGGCAATAGAAGAAGGTAAGGTGCGGCGATTCGGCACCGGGTTGGCAGGTCATCAGCGGCCAAATGTCTTTGCCGTCAATGATACGGTCGTCGGGCAGGTCGGCATCCACAAGACGGGCGATAGTGGGCATAAGGTCCATGCTCAGGGTCATTTCGTAGTTTGTTTTCCCGGCGGGCAGTTGGCCGGGCCAGCGCATGATGCAGGGAACGCGCTGACCGCCTTCGAAGGTGGTCGCCTTGCCGCCGCGAAACGGGCCGGGGGATCCACCCTGATCACCGTCGGCCAGCCAGGGGCCATTGTCCGAGGTGAAGATGGAGAGGGTTTTTCGGTCCAGGCCGAGTTGCTTGATCTTGTCCATGACTTTTCCGACGGACCAATCGATTTCGCTGACCACGTCGCCGTAGAGGCCACGTTCGGTTTTACCCTTGAATTTATCTGAAGCATACAAGGGCACGTGGGGGAAGGTATGGGGCATGTACAGGAGGAACGGCTGATCCTTGTGTTGTTCGATGAAGCGGAGGGCTTCTTTCGTATAGCGTTGGGTGAGGGTGGATTGATCCGGACGGCGTTCGATGATTTCGTTGTTGCGCATCAGGGGTAGCGGCGGGTAGTCAGCCGCCCAGGGGCGAATGTTTTCCTCGGGACACATGTCGTTGGAATAGGGGATGCCGAAGTAATGATCGAAGCCGTGGTTGGTGGGCAGGAAGTCGGGGTGATCGCCGAGGTGCC
>CAZMVS010000351.1:0-6651 GCA_964569525.1 uncultured Planctomycetales bacterium | reverse complement strand
GTTACAACAGCAACGTCGATTCTGGCGCAAGGCCCTCAAGATGGGCGAGCCGGAAGGTTGATCTGGGTTGGCGGAACGGCCCAGTGTGGGCGTAGGATAACCCGTCGTCGAGAAAAAAGTCGGCAGGCAAGTAAGGTTGCGGCGGAAGGAGAATATCCATGCTGGATAATTTCATTGGACCACATCGCCCCTTGACTTGGGTGGTGCAATTCTGGCCGGTCCTTGTTTTCTCCTTCCTGGCCGGCATCGTGGCCACCGCCCTATGTAAAAAAATCGCCCTGAAGTTTCAAATTGTGGATCGCCCCGACGATTCCGTGAAAACCCATGCCGAACCCATCGCTTATTTAGGCGGGTTGGGGATGTTGGCCGGCCTGATCTTCGGAATGTTAGCGGGTATCTACGTCATCAAGGATGAACCGTATTTCAGCGAGGTGTTTACCTGGCTTCTGGGCATTCTTGCCGGGGCTACCATCGCCTGTCTGGTCGGTTTTATCGATGATGTCTTCGACATTAAACCCGGCCAGAAGCTTTTGGGGCAGTTGATTGCCGCCGGTGCCTTGATAGTGGTCGGTATTCTGCCCACGTTGCATTACTTTGTGGCACCTTTCGGTTGGCAAATACCCGTATGGATGGAGACTGCACTGAGCGTTCCCATCGTGATATTTTTCGTTCTGGGGGCAACCAATTCCCTCAATCTGCTTGACGGATTGGACGGCCTTTGTGCCGGCGTAACTGCGATCATTACTGTGGCTATGCTGATATTGGCTATTCACTTGGGAACCTGGGAATTCAGCAACATCGGCGATCCCACCCGGATTATTCTTTGCCTGGCCTTGGTTGGAGGCGTATGCGGATTTTTGCCGTTCAATCGGCACCCGGCCAAGATTTTCATGGGCGATGCGGGCAGCATGCTGTTGGGCTTTTGTGCCGCCGCCTTAATGATCCTCTTTGCCGAAAAAATCCCTCGCTGGTGGATGGCTTCTATCGTTGTTTTCGGTTTGCCCATCCTGGATACCGCCGTCGCTTTGGCCCGTCGGTTACTCAACAGGCGGCCCCTCTTTCAGGCAGACCGAGGACATATTTATGACCAGATGATTGATCGGGGGATACCCCTCAAAAAAACCGTGGCGATTAGTTATGCCTTGGCGGGAATATATGCCGTTATCGGATTAGCCATGAGCCAGATCCGCACCCGTTATGCCTCGGTGGTGTACATGCTGGTGATTATTATTTCCGCCCTGGTGGTGTGGAAGAAGGGCTATCTTAAGATGGAAGGCCTTCGCGGTGCAGTGCGCCGGAGTCCACAACCGACGGATGATTCGCCCCATCCGCCCACGTAACCATTACGCCACACATCCTGACTGTTCGAAAATGTCGTATAGAAGCAGAGTTTGCTCTGTGCCCGATAACCGCCGTGGGGCGGATTAGCAGGCTTTTTATACTGATATTGGTCATTTTTAGCGAAAAAACCGGATTTATTGTCCCTTCCGCCTGTAAATGTTATGGTTTGGGTACCGGTCCTGTTCGATATGTCTACAAGTATGGGGAACTGAATAAAACTACAGCGAGGATTCTGATCTGATGCACATCTTGTTGGTACACCAATATTTTCTGGAAGGCGGTAAAAAAAATGCCATGGGCGGCAGCCGCTGGAATCAAATGAGCCGCTTTTTTACGGAGCGCGGCCACCGAGTTACCGTCTTGGCGGGCACGGTTCATTATGGGACGGGCAAAAAACTCCCCAAATACAAGGATCGCCTGCTGGTTAAAGAAGAAGAATGCCCCGGCGTGACCGTTTATCGCTGTTACGTCAGCGAAAGTTATAACGTCAGTTTCCTGGGCCGCCTGTGGGCTTATATCAGTTTTACACTGTCCTGCTTGTATGCCAGTTTATTTATTCGCCGGCCGGATGTTATGATCTGTACCAGCCCGCCGTTGACCGTCGGTCTGACGGGCTGGGCTTTGCGCAGACGCTATCCCAAGTTGCCCATGGTGTTCGAAGTTCGCGACTTGTGGCCTGAGTCGGCCATTGATACCGGTGTGTTGACCAATCCGACAGCCATCAAACTAGGCTACGCTTTGGAAAAACTTTCTTACGATGAAAGCACATGGATCAACGTGCTCACGCCGGCTTTTTATGACGTGATGTTGGAACGCAAGAACGTCCACAAAGACCGCCTTTCCATGTTGCCAAATGCCGCCGACCTGGATATTTTTCAACCCGGCCCACGCGATAACTGGGTGCGCGAAAAATACGGCATCGGCGACCGATTCCTGGCCATCTATACCGGTGGCTTGGGTGTGGCCAACCACGTGATCCAGTTCGTTGAAGCCGCCCGAAAGTTCGACAAAAACGAGGCCGCCTTTATGATCGTGGGCGACGGAATGCAGCGAAAAATGTTGGAAGAGAAAGTACGTGAATATGGCCTGGATAACGTGATTTTCACGGGCTTTGTGCCCAAAACCCAGGTAGTGGATATTTGTGCTGCCGCTGACGTGTGTTGTGCGGTTCTCAAGAAAGTGGATACTTTCAAAACCGTGTACCCCAACAAGGTGTTCGATTACATGGCTTCCGCTCGGCCGGTGGTCGTGGCTATCGATGGAGTGGCCCGTAAACTGGTCGAGGAGCAGGCCCGTTCCGGTTATTTCGTCGAACCGGAAAACTCCGACCAGCTGGCGGAAACGCTCATGGATCTTAAGAATAATCCTGAAAAGCGACGTGTGTTCGGACAAAACGGTTACGAATTTGTGCAAGAGCATTTCGACCGTCGCAAGATAGCCGATAAGTACATCCGCTTGATCGAGGATGAGATTGTACCCAAGGGGCATCTCCACGCGGTAAAATCCTGAATTTGTATTTCCCTTGAGGCCCCCTATGCCCATCGTACCGATGACCCGAGATCACGCGCCGCAAGTGGCCAACCTGCATCGCCAGAGTATTCGCACCGGCCTGACCGCTTGGCTGGGCCAACGTTTCTGTGAAAAACTCTATTGGGGATTGGCCAATACACCCTACAGTTTTGTGTTGGTTTATGAAGACGAACAAAAACATCCGCTGGGTTTTGTTTGTGCCACGACCAATACCTCTCGGATGTACCGCCACGTGCTGACCCGTCGATTTATTTCCCTTGCCTTTACTGCCTTGGGCAAATTACTTCGTCCCTCAACCATCAGCCGGGTTTGGAAATCGATCAGCCGACCGAAGACCTTTACCTCAGGCGACTTTTCCGATCTGCATCTTCCCGAAGAAGAGATTGTTTCCATTGGCGTCACTCCGGAAGCGCAAGGAAAAAAAATCGGCACCCAGCTTATCGAGGCCGCCTTTCAGCGTTTTCGGGATCAGGGACGATTCCGGGTACGGGTTTGGACCACCGAGGATAATGAACAAGCCACCGCTTTTTATCAGCGTCGGGGATTCAAGTTGGTCGCCACCGGCCAACATCATTCAGGGGGGATTCGTATCTTCATCGCCGATTTGCGGGAAAACAAACTCGTTTCGTAACCGCCGTTTTTAATCCGCCTTGGCCACGCACACTACACCCGGTGTCCAGCAGATACGCTCGCCGCTCAAGCGCGCGAGCAAACCGGTGGCGGCGTAAAAACTTCTCAAACCGAACGACTCGATCTTTTTGCCCTTTTCCAAACAGGATAGATGCGCAATACGCAGGCCCGTTTTCTCCATCAACTTTTTAACGCTTTTCCTGCTATGGCAACTGATAGCGTCGTCCGTGGTCCAGAACGGCATTTCGGGCACGTCCCCGCTTTTTGTTCGCCATGCAGACGCCAGCTGATGAGCCCTTGCCATCTGGTTGCGGTTGGTCACTCGCATTAGCAACTGCCCGCCCGGTTTGAGCAATCGCCGACAAGCCTGCAACGTTTCCAGGGGATATTCGAAATAATAAAAACTGTCCACGAACGTAATCACGTCGAAACGTTCTTCCGACATCTGAGGATCATCAAGGGGGTGGGTACTGACCGGGTAACTCTTCCGCTGCCGGGTCAGCTCGGCCATTTCTTCCGACACTTCCGTACCGAACGGCCGATACCCACGCTGGACTGCGCAATCCAGAAAATGACCGAACGCACAACCAATATCCAGTAACGAACGTCCCTCCGCCGGTCCTTCCAACAGGTCCAGCAGGTAATAATAAAATCCTTCCCGGCGACGAAACCATTTCTGCTCGATCTCGTCAGAGCTGTATGGGGCGACTTTGAAATGGCTAAGGACTTCGTGCAAAGGCTTGTCGAAACGACGCCAGTTAAAATCGCACAAAGCACAGCGATACATGTAGCTCGGCACTTTCCGGTCCTCAACCGGATAGTTTTGTCGCCCGTAAAATACCATCGTCCCCCGGCAAATGGGGCAAAATAAATCTTCCCGAGGATGTGTCTGCTCTTGTGGCATAATTAATAAATCGCAAAGCCCGCGATGTTCTCGTCAGGGACGATTAAAGCCGCGGTAGTCTGATAAATGAAAACAAAAGATAGCCGCTGTTCGATAAGCGTATCGCCCCTCTCTTTTCTTGATCGGAAATTTTGAAAATACAATATAGAAAAAGCATTCGTCTGCCGCAACATTTCCCGCCTGTTGATAAACCTTGCTGATATTGTCCGGATCGTCCGAGAAATCAATTGTTTTGTGATTATTCGCCGACCGAGGGGGAGGAATCACGCAAAAGCGCTTCCACCGCTTGGGCTACGCCACATTCGTCCTGGGTCCCCACTTTCCATTGGGCTACCGCCTGTACTTTGATGTTGGCGTTACCCATGGCCACTCCCAGGCCCGCGTGACGCACCATCTCCACGTCGTTGACGTCGTCGCCGATGGCCACGATTTCCTCATCCGCGATGCGCAGCTCGTCGGCGATCTTGCGAATGCCGAACCACTTGTTTACCTGCGGGGCGAAACATTCCACCACGTGCAGCCCATAGTTCGGCGCGAAAATCGCATTGCATTTTAGTTCTTTTGTGGTAAAAGCCTCATAGAGCTGGGCCAAAGTTTGCTCAAAGTGTTCCGGATAATCAAGAGCCCCGATCCGTACCGGGTCCGTGGGAATATCTTCGCCCGGCTGTAAATCCACTACCGGCGTAGGTGTCTGGGCCCGCCAATGGTCGATGGCCTCTTTGTGCTTGGTCCCCGGCAATAGGCGAAATTCAGGATTCTGCTGATACCCGTCGAGGCAAAATAGAATAGGAAAGCCCTGCGCATGAAAAAATTCGGTGATCCGCCGGGTTAGCTCCGGGTTAATGGCGGTACGATGCAACGTCCGTCCACCGGGCAGTTCGCTGACAATGGCTCCGAAAACAAAAATCCCTACGTCAGAGTCTAGCCCCAACGCATCAATTACCCGCTGCGTTTCCGATAACGATCGTCCGGTACAGAGACAGACTTTCATCCCCGCTTCGTGGGCTTGATGCAACGCCCGGCGGTTTTCTTCGGGCAACTCGTTTTGCGAGTTGACCAAAGTCCCGTCCACGTCAACAGCCATCAGTTTGTAAGAACTCGTCATAACGCCAGTGTATACAAACCAGCCCGTTTAACAAGAGTATCCTCTATCGCTTAAGACAAGCTCGTTTTGTCCATTCAGTTTTCCGTGGGAAAACTTAGGTTGAATTGTGCCCATTGGCCGGGCTCGACGTCGGCCCAGACCTGCCCATTGTGCAAATCAGCAATCTGTTTGCACAAAAATAATCCTAGCCCGCTGCCTCGACAGCCTTGGGAAGCTTCGTTTCGCAGGCGAGAAAATTTTTTAAATAGACTTTCTTTTTCCCCTTCTGTGAAGCCTGGCCCTTCATTCCACATGCGGACTATTACTTGCCCATCTTTGGTTTGTACAATCAAACGGGCCCTCCCGTTATCCGTTCCGTACTTAGCGGCATTGGAGAGATAATTGGTCAATGCAATTCGCATCAGGTCCGCATCCGCTTGGACGTTCAATTCCGTCGGACATTCCACTTCCAAGTTGATACCTCGAGCGTCAAACATGGCCAAGTTCTGTTGCACGCAGGGATCAACGACTGACTTATAAAAATCAATCTCTTTTATACTTGCCGAAAGTTCACCCCGCTCTGCTCGTGATAGGTCGAGATAATTCTTGACCATGTCTTGCAATTCTTGGCAGTTTCGGCGGATCCGCCCGAGATAATCCTTGGCTTTTTCCGGTATTTCCCCACCGAGATAGCCCTTAAGAATGACATCAAGCATGCTCTGTATGGCCGCTAACGGGGACTTCAATTCATGGGTAACAAAACCGAGGGTCTCCATGTAATTACGATTAGCCCGCTCCAGACGAGCATTTGTATCCGCCAACTTCGTATTCTGATCGCGTAATTCTCGGTCTCGCTGGACGATCGCTTGTTGCATTTCGTTGAAAGTTTTCGCCAACTCATTTAACTCGGAGTAGGAAGGTGTAGCACTTACTTGGGCTTGCTTGTCGCCCCGGGCCATGGAGGTTGCTGCGTGGCTTAACTGTTTAACAGGGGCGGTAATTCGACGAACCAAGTAGATTCCCAGTCCGATCGCGATTAGACCAGTCAGTAACAGTAGCCCCATTACCCGCCAGATCATTGTGTTACGTCGGTCAATGTAAGGGGTCTCCAGCATCCCCACGTATAACATGCCCAGGATTTGTCCGTTCGGGTTGCGCAATG
>CAZMVS010000350.1:0-7671 GCA_964569525.1 uncultured Planctomycetales bacterium | reverse complement strand
ATCGGTCCGACCGACAAAATGTTTACACATCCTGACAAAAATCTGACCCAGGAGTACATCAGAGGAAGGTTTGGCTAACCATGAGCATCCAGTTCGTCCAACAATTGGATACCCTCCGCCGACGATCATTGCGAATGGCCTATGCCGTGGAGGATCTCTTGCACGAAGCCTGCGAAACCGTCCAACACGTGGATGTCAACCTGGCCCGCCGGGTTATCAACCGCGACGAAGAAATCGATCGGGAAGAGGTCGCCGTCGAATCAGAAGTTATTCGCCTGATCACCCTCTTTCAACCTATGGGCGAGGATATGCGTTTCCTCTGTACCGTGCTTAAAGTCAACAACGACCTCGAACGCATCGCCGATTGCGCGGTGAACATGGCCGAACGCGCCGAACATCTCGACCCGAAACAAACCCTCCAGGCCCGCGACGATATCAAGCAAATCTTTCCCGTCGTCCATCAGATGATCCGTAAATGTATCCAAGCCTACGCCGACAGCGATGCCGATCTCTCACGCATAGTGATGCAACAAGACGAAGTCGTCGATACCTTCTACGCCGATTTTATTAAAAAAACCGTCAGCGAAGGAGCTCACTCTTCCGAAAAAATGGCCGTCCAGCTGGACCTGCTCTCCGTCGCCAAAAACATCGAACGTATCGCCGACCATATCTCCAACATCGCCGAAGACGTGATCTTCCTGCGAACCGGGAAAATCATCCGCCACAAAGAAAAAACTTGATAATTTCCCTGCCTATCACAGATAACAACTACCAATAACTCCTTACTACTATCTGTCTTCTTCACAAACCTGCAAAATAACAACTATGGATAAATACCGGTTAATAACTCCTTAAATGTAAAAAAACTTTATTTAATCAATCTGTTCATAATATATTTCATAATTCCTAACCATATTAATAATTAAACAATCCGGGTTTCACAATTTCTTAACGAAATTCTTAATAATTCGAATGCGAAGCAATCAGTCAACAAGGCGGGGCGCGGGTTAAACACCTTTACGACTGACAACGTTATACACCCGAAAAAGGAGAAATTCATGATTCGCTGGCCTCGCATTGCGGGCTTGGCCATGGCGGTCTTTCTATTTCTGCCCGACCGTGTCCCAGCTGAGGACACCTCGCCGGCAGAAGAAACCGCTGACCAGGCTCAAAAAGAAAAAACAACAAAGAAAGAAACAAAAAGCTTTTGGGAGTGGAAAAAACTTACCGGAGATTGGGGCGGCCTCCGCAGCGATCTAAAAGAAAACGGATTTAAGTTCAGCCTCTCTTGGCAATCCCAGTTTCAACAAAACTTCAAAGGCGGCCTCGAAACTCATAACGCCGATCGTCAGTCCGGCAGTTATGATATGAAATTCCTCTTCGACTTCGAAAAAATGGGCTTGATCCCCGATGCCGGGTTCTACCTGAAGGCCAAGGGTGGCCTCAACGAAAGTATCGAAGACGATGTCGGCACCGCCTTCGCCGATCCGAACTCTGACGCCTACGATGATGAACCCATCTACGTCAGCAAATGGTGGTATTGGCATCGTTTATTTGACGATCAGCTCGAAGTACGCCTCGGCGTGATCGAAACCAAAAAGGATCTGTTCGACATCAGTCTGTATGCTAACCATGAAGACAAACATTTCATGAATAAGATGTCGAACTTCAACATTACCATCCCCCACAAGACCGGCATGGGAGCTTTCATCAAGTACATGCCCACCGACTGGTTCTATGCCCAGGCCGCCACCACAGATGCCCAGGGCAAAAAGAAACATACCCAGTTCGACACCGCTTTCCACGACGAAGCCTGGTACAACGGCTATTGGGAATTCGGCTTTACCCCCAAGTGGGACTCGCCCAAAGGTCCCCTGCCCGGCCGATACCGCTTCGGCATGTGGTACACACCCAAGCGAAAAGCTGTGTTCCACGATACCCTCAACGGCTTTCGAAAACAGAAATTCGAGGGCGACGACGTGGGATTTTACATCGGCCTTGACCAAATGCTCTGGAAGGAAAATAACGATCCCGACGATGAGCAGGGCCTCGGCTTTTTCGCCCGTTACGGCCACGCCCATCGTGATGTCAACAAGGCTAGCGACTATTGGGGCGCCGGCCTGTCCTACACCGGACTGATCCCCGAACGCGATAAAGATATGTGCGGCTTCGCCGTCTCCCAGGCAATCCTGTCCGATCTCTATCGTGAATACCGCAATGTGGATGCCGATCGCGAAACCGTGTACGAATGGTACTATAAGTGCTACTTAACCAATTGGTTGGTCATCTCTCCGGATCTCCAAGTCATTACGAATCCCGGAGGAGATAAAGGCGATCGTGATGCGATCGTCGGCGGCGTGCGTTGCCGCATCATCTTTTAGTTAACCCCTAATAGTATGGAGTAGAAACTATGAAAAAATCACGTTTACTTTTGAACTTTCTGCGGGCGACTGCTGCCCTGCTGCTTGCCGGCATGTTGATGGGCACGAGCTGTGCCTCGGACATCCGTCATAACCTGACGGCTGGCAGCCTGGACTTCGTACAAGACACCGCCGCAAACGTGGCCGGCTCCATCCTGCCTATCGCGGATTGGATCGCCGCCATGTTACCCTACTAAATACCTGCTTGCTGCTTATTCAACAAAGAGCGGCCTGCATGCCCGGATTGTCTCCCCCGTAGGTTTGCAGGCCGCTTTTTTGCTTATCAACCATACCATTTCACATATTCGCCTGCCCTCCTCCTTCCTCCCACCCTTGTCCAATACAACCGGCATGCTCCCTCCTTAAATAAAGAAAGACGCAGATTTTAAATGCACTTTGAAAAGCGGCGTTTGACACCTTCGGTAATTTTGGTAACCTGCAACCCATTCCCGATATAATGACTGATGAAACCACCCGAAACAGGGCGAAAAAAAGTAAAAATAAGGAGGCGTGGCCGAGTGGCTGAAGGCGACGGTTTTGAAAACCGTTAGGCGTGAAAGCGTCTCGGGGGTTCGAATCCCTCCGCCTCCGTTAAAAATTCCAGGTCTGGAACCTTCCTTCCCATCGGAATTTCTATATCCCCAAACCCGGCTCACCCCGCCGGAACAGCTATTGAAGTGATTGGTCTGCTATGGTAAATCCTTCGCTTCCTTAACCACATCATACTTAAAAGAAAACCCAACACGGTGGGCGGTTCCGGAATGCTATAAACAGCCATACATCCGATCTCAACTTCGTAAACCATATCCTGGTAACAAGTGTTCCCCGACAAATAATTCGAATTGTGGAAACTTGAAAATGACTCCACCTCTGACGAAACGGGAAGCGAGGTCTGCAAAACTCGATCCCAAACGTAGTAATGGGCCGTACGCTTATATAAATTCAAAGTTTGTTTACCTAAATGATCCTCGCCATAAATACCGATAGCAAATTTAACCGGAATAATAACGTGACATGGATAATAGCTTATGTACCAACTTTGCTTTTCAACATATTGATACTGCGCTGTCCAAAGCCTATGTGAATAGATTCTGTCAAAATCATTCCCGTGAGTTTCCAAACGCTTTCCAGCGGAGATAACAGAGTCCAAGCGAGAACCAGCCGAACTGCTGAAGGACCTATAATCAATCGCCCCCCATGGTGCTTGTGAAACTTGATTACTCGCTAAAAAACTGCAGACACATCCGATGAGAAAGCAGCAACCTGGCATGACCTTCCTCCTTCATCTGCGGTATGTGCCGTTACTCAAAATGAAATCCTGCTACTCCTGTACGGCAGCCATCAACACAAGCGAAAAAATCCCCCCAAGACCTGGGAACCAACTTGGCTATCGCAACAGCATGATCGTTTCGCCTTAAAAAGCAGGCCGACTTCCAGCAAAGTCGGCCCGTGGGCTTGTCCCCTTTCAACACACCCGATTAAAATCTTCGCCTGAAAAAAAACCAACCTGTGCCCACAATCAAAAAAAACAGGGTGCCCGGCTCAGGAGCCACCACAAAACACAAGGGAACGCCACCACCGTAATAAGTTGTAACCCAATCCGCCGGATCATTTATCGGTTCAGTACTATGTGACCATTGACTCCAACTATTCAATACTTCAGTAGCCGTCTTCCATCCAAAACTGGCCCCTTGCTCCGCAGGAAATGCTCGAAGCGTAATCCAATAATGTTCATCATATTCCAACGGCATCGCCTCTTCGCCTACGTAAAAATCATAAACCCAGCAAACCGTGTCGGCGGAAGCCGTATGATTGCCGGTGCTGGGATTCAACCAGCCTTCATCGAGATCCGTGGCGTATTGACTAACCGTAAAATAACTGTCTTCCTGCTGGCCGTCGTAGGCTTCAAATATGCTGAACATCAACATGGTGCCCGGCTTGTTTTCAGGACCATACGGCCCTTCGACGGTAGCGTTGTCGTGAAAGCCAAGCTCAAAAGTCACATTGCCGGCGTCACCACCTGGCAAAATATCATTCAGCCAGGATCCCCAAATATATACATGGGCCACATTCCCTGCGCCCGATGTGTAAAAATCATCCGCTAACGTGTACTGAGTCGTGTCAACGTCCATCCCCCCGGAAGTCAAATCAGGAAGGGGAGCATCCTCCATCATACAATAATCGCCTTCCTGCCAAATTCCCCACACCGGCGTAATCGATACCGCAAGCGTCGCCACATAAACTGCCATGAAACTTTTCATAACGCTCCCCTTTCAAAAAACAGATCAAGCGACGAGTGATTGGCCACGAATCCCACACAAATATCACATACCACTTCCTGCACAAAGAAAATATCCCTTTGCCTCAGACATTCTTTGTGTTCTAATGCTTCTTTCCTCTGAAATAATGGTGAATATCCTCAGCAAGACCGGACTTGAATAATCCGCCTGGCAACGCTTCTTTCCCTGCCGACTGATCAACCCTCTAATGAAAGGTTCACAATGTTGACAAGAGTATATCGGGAACGTGGCGCGCAACAACTAAAAAACACTCAAAAATAAGAATAACGAACTTTATTGATCCAAACCAAAGAAATCCAATTTCGAAATCCCTGAAAAAAAAGTTTTATCCGAGAACCCGAGGTCGATAGGAGCATATTGTTTGTATAAAAACATACCTTTCTCAATATTTATCGCGCCTTTGATCACAAAACCTGATAACCTCAATTGATCAGCACATAAAATTAATTGTTTGCCCTTAAATTGTTTTTTCTAATGAATACAATGTTCTATATGTCAAATACGTGCGATACTAACACCCCATCCCCCGGGCAACTCGTTCGTGGCGTCGGGGCCTTTACCGCCGCTTGCGTTTTGGTCTCCAACATGATCGGGGTGGGAATCTTTGGAACTACCGGTTTCATGGCCCGGGATATAGGCCAACCTATGTTGATCCTCGGCATGTGGGTTCTCGGCGGAGTTTACGCCTTCCTCGGCGCTTTGTGTTACAGCGAGTTGGGGGCAGCCATGCCCAAGGCGGGCGGCGAATATATCTACATCCGCCGCGCTTACGGTACGTTGCCGGGATTTTTGAGCGGCTGGACCTCCTTTACCATCGGGTTCAGTGCCGCCATCGCTTCCGGCGCCCACCTGTTCGCCCAGCACCTTCAACAATTGGCCGCCGCTCCTTCCCTATCAAACGCCTCCAAAATGAGCATCCTCCTCGACGGCCGCATCCTGGGATTAATTATGATCTGGACCTTAACCGCCGTTCACCTGTTCGGCGTACAGGCCGGCGGATGGTTACAACGCCTGCTTACACTGGCCAAGGTCGGTGCGATACTGCTGCTGATCAGTCTTGGTTTCTCAATGGGCAACGGTGAATGGACTCATCTTCAACAAGATGCC
This sequence comes from uncultured Planctomycetales bacterium, assembly GCA_964569525.1. Taxonomy (GTDB): domain Bacteria; phylum Planctomycetota; class Phycisphaerae; order UBA1845; family PWPN01; genus JAAYCU01. The sequence goes on along the minus strand of CAZMVS010000350.1, from coordinate 1,844 downwards.
CCCTCCCCCTACCCAGATTTCGGAATCCTTCTCACCAGCTTTCTATTTGTGATTTTCAGCTATTCAGGCTGGAACGCCGCCGGTTACATTGCCGGAGAAATCCGCAATCCCGGCCGCAATATTCCCCGGGCCACTATTTGGGGAACGATCGGTGTGCTGCTTTTATACCTGGTCCTGAACCTGGTTTACTTCTACGCCCTTTCACCAGCACAGTTGGCCGCCGATCCCATCGAACCGGTCGCCCAGAAGTCAGCCGTGGCTATGTTCGGACCGGCAGCAGCACAATGGATCAACATCCTGTTGTGCATCTCTATTCTCGGAGCGGTCAGCGCCATGATCTGGGCCGGCCCGCGGGTCTATTACGCCATGGCCGACGATAAGGTCTTTCCCGCCATCTTCAGCAAAACTTCCCCACGCAGCGGAGCCCCCACGCATTCCATCCTGCTCCAAAGTGGCTGGGCAAGCGTGCTGGTGCTCACCGGCGGATTTGAAACGCTGGTTCTGTATGCCGGTTTCGTACTGATCGTTTTTACCGCCCTCTCGGTAGGGGCGGTCATTGTTCTACGCTGGAAAGAGGCCGAGCTGCAACGACCTTACCAGGCAAAAGGATATCCCCTGGTTCCCGCCGCTTACTTGCTCCTGTCCCTGGCGATAATGTGGGCGGCATTGGCCACTCGACCATCGGAATCTCTTTTAGGCATCATCACCGTACTGGCCGGAATTCCTTTCTATTTCTTATGGAAAAACCGCGTCAGCGAACAATAATATGAAAACGGAAGTAATGACCAGCTCATTACAAGTTATAGTCTGTTTTGTGAAGTGACGGAAATTACAGGAGCTATCAACATGTCGGAATTTCAGGATTTGTTTCAAAGTGCGGATTGGAAAACGGAAAAACACGCGCCGGTCATCGAAGCGCCCGCCAGTGTGTCGCCCGGCCAAATTTTCCCCGTCACCGCCAGCGTGGGCAAGGAAGTGCCCCATCCGAATCAGCCCGGCCATCATATTCGCTGGATTCGTTTGTATTTCCAACCCCAAGGCGACAAGTTCCCCTATGAAATCGGTCAGATCGAGTTTGCCGCCCACGGAGAATCCGCCAAGAAACAGGAAACCGAAGAAGCAGGCGTATTTACGCATCCTGCCGCCACGTTCCAATTCAAAACCGATAGACCGGGAACGATCTATGCATCCAGCTATTGTAACATCCATGGCCTATGGCAAAGCTCTAAAGAACTGGCGGTCACGTAAAAATAATCAGTAAGCAGAAATATGCCGGGAAAAGAGGAGCGAAACAGCGATTCTCCTTTTCCTGCTTTTTGTAAGCGACGTAATGTCTTCATCGGAACATCAACATCACGAACACGCCGGCCAAGACCAGGAAGCGCAACAGCATCACAAACATGGTCATAACGGGCATGACCATCAACAGCATCATGCCCACATGGTCGCGGACTTCAAACGTCGCTTCTGGATCTCCCTCGTCCTGACCGTTCCAGTGTTGGCCCTTTCACCCATGATCCAAAACCTCCTGGGTGTTCGAGAAGCCTGGAGCTTTGCCGCTGATCAGTACATCCACTGGCTATTCGCCACCACCATCTTTCTCTATGGCGGGTGGCCTTTCCTGAAAGGCTTGTTTGACGAATTGGCGAAAAAGCAACCGGGGATGATGACCCTGATCGGCCTGGCCATCAGTGTCGCCTATATCTACAGCTGCCTGGTGGTGTTCGGCCTGCCCGGCCGGGTGTTTTTCTGGGAATTGGCCACCCTCGTGGATATCATGCTCCTCGGCCACTGGATCGAAATGCGCTCCGTGATGGGGGCTTCGCGGGCCCTTGAACAACTTG
>CAZMVS010000349.1:0-3154 GCA_964569525.1 uncultured Planctomycetales bacterium | reverse complement strand
TGTTTCAACTGCAGACGGCGGACTGCCTCGGCCAAGCGCTGTGGCTCGTCAGGCTTGGGAGGTTCAGGCCGGCCGGTCTGTACGCAGCAGAAGCGGCAGCGACGGGTGCAACACTTGCCGAGAATCATGAAAGTGGCGGTGCGGTGGGTCCAGCATTCTCCGCGATTCGGGCATCGTGCCTCTTCACAGACAGTTGCGACACCACTTTCGGCCACGATACGGGAAGTTTCGCTGAAATCCTTTCCGGCCGGCAATGGTCTTTTCAGCCAGGGAGGGAGCCGTCGTTTCGGGTTGAGACTATCGGTTTGCGAAAACTGTGATTCGCCCAAAGATGTACTCCATTTTTAGTATTACGGTTTGGTTATTTTTACTACTGTAAATTATAGAGAAAAGTTTCATGAAAGCGAAGTACAATAGCATATTTCAGTAAAGAAGTATTTATGGAAAGAGCATGCCAATTACAAATACTCAACGTACTATCATATCCTGGTTAGAAAAAACAATAAATCAGTTTTAATCGGTTTAAGGGCTTTTGATGTCGATTATTTTTAATATGTGGGGCATGGGAGGTGTTCTAATCGTTTTATTTTAACCAGTGTACCATTCCTATTAGAAGTAAGAATAATTTTTGTTGTAATTGTACATAGAGGGGTGCCGATTATAAGGTTGTTAAGATGATATTATGTGATTATTTCACATAATGAGAGCGGAGAATAAAATAAATAAAATTCAGCGGAGTGGTTGTTTATTTTGAATATGTGAACAGCAGTAAGCTGAGCTGAAATTTTATTTTCAGGAAGGGAAGGCATGTCACCTCTATTGAGAAGAGGCGGGGAAGTGTTGGTCATTGATTAGAAGGCCGATGAAGGCTTTTAATGAAACTTGTCAATTTAGGGGAGGATGAGGGCGAAGATGACCAAATATTCTTTATGCATCAACGGGTTTCAAAGCGTACAAAATTCCATTTCAAGAAAGCATTTAAGCAAAGATTGGCTTGGTTATTGATTAAGCGATAAATAGTTTTAATGCTTTGTGATCATATACCAAGGTAAGCGGAAGATTACGATTGGAGGCGTAACGGATAGAGGGAAAATTATATTCGCCTTTTTGTTTTTCCCGCAATGAGGTGAACAGCGGAGGCGGGAAACAATCATTGTTGGAGCAACAAGTGCAGGGAAACAAAATAACCGTTTTAGTGGTGGATGATGAAGAGGCGGTTCGGGTAGTGACCCGGCGGATATTGGAAGCTCATGGGATAGAGGTATTGGATGCAAAGAGCGGGGAAGAGACGCTGAGTTTGTTGACGGATTACCAGGGGAGATGCCTGGTTGTGTTAATAGAGATGTTCATGACGGATACCGACGGGGAAGATGTGTTTCGCAAGATTCGGCGACGGTATCCGGATATACCCGTATTGATCACGAGCAGTTACAGCGAGGAAGAGGCGGCTGGCCGGTTCGTGGATGTGATGCCTACAGGTTTTGTGAAGAAGCCTTATCGGCCTGAGGAGTTAGCGGAAAAGATTCGCCAGGCGATTTAATGTCCGGGCAGCAATTCGATGAGGTGATCGATTTCCTCCACCGTGTTATACAGGTGCGGACTTACTCGTAAGCGGCCTTCGCGTACGGAAATCACCAGCCGATATTCGTGGAGCAGGTGTTGTTGAATCTGTTTGGGATCGTGCAGGTCGGAGCCGAAGGAAACGATTCCGCTGGTTTCGCCTTCGTGGCGGGAAGACAATACCCGGTAGCCTTTGTCGCGCACGCCTTCGACCAATCGATCGGTCAACATGAGGATATGGTCGGCGATATTGTCGATACCCGCGTCGAGGAACAGATCGAGCGAGCCGCCCAAGCCGAAGACGCCGGCCAGATTATAGCTGCCGGTATCGAACTTGCGGGCGTTGTCCACGAACTCGAACTGGTAATTGCCGAAGTCGAAGGCGTTTTTCATGCACAGCCAGCCGGCGATCACCGGTTTGAGATGGCCGATCAATTCCAAGTTGCAGAAAAAGATGCCACAGCCTTCCGGTCCGCAGAGCCACTTATGCCCGTCGGCGGAGAGAAAGTCGATATTCATTTCGCGCACGTCGATGGGCAGGGCGCCGAGGGCTTGGATGGCATCCACGCAGAAGAGCACACCTTTTTCCTTGCAGACGCGGCCGAGTTCCGCCAGGTCGGTCCGGTAGCCGCTGGCGTATTGCACGGCGGAGATGGCCAGCACGCGGGTACGGTGATCGATCATTTCGGCGATGCGTTCGGTGGGGATGCGGCCATTTTCCTCGCGTACGGTTTTCAGCTTGACGCCGCGGGATTCCAGGTCCATCCAGGGATACATATTGGCGGGGAATTCCACGTTGGTGGTGACCACGTTATCCCCGGTATTCCAATTGAGGCCCTTGGCTACCCAGCCCAGCCCCTCGGTGGTGTTTTTGACGAACGTGATTTCGTCCGGGGAGGCGTTGATCAGTCGGGCGGCGGAGCGGCGGATGAGTTCCACTCGTTTATAGAAGTCGGTATTCACCGAGGCGCCGGTTTCAGCTTGATCGATATATTGGCGCATGGCGTCGGCGGCGGGCTTGCTCAGGGGGGCCACTGCGGCATGGTTCATGAAGTTGTAGTGACGGGTAATGGGGAACTGCTCGCGGATATTTTCCCATTTCATGATTTTGTATGCCCCTTTGACCGCCGTTCAGGCGGCGAGAAGTATGGCGGATCAGTAAATGATTCCTGTTTTTGATATCGGCATTCCCATCAATGGATGATATTCGGTCACTGATTTTTTTCGGACTGTTCATATTTAGATTGTTGACGATGCAACCCCTCGGTCAAGTCCCGGCTTGGATTTCCACGAATTTTATCCTTTTGATTTTAGTTATTACCCCTCGGTTGGGAAAAATTTTGTCCGCTATTTTATTTTCAGCGGGTGAAAAGGCGCGGGGAGTTTTCGTACTTTTGAGGTTCGGGGCGGGGATTCTATCAGACGTGGGTATTGGCGGCGGAGCGAGTCAAAAATTTTTTGATTTTCCGGCTTGACTTTTCCTTGCCATGTATTGGAAGTTTGATCAGCAGGCGGATGGCCTGTGCGTTTCCAAACGGGAAAACCGGACACAACAACAACTTCCAAGGGGAAAAGTGATGGCCCGATCCCGGCG
>CAZMVS010000348.1:0-6513 GCA_964569525.1 uncultured Planctomycetales bacterium | reverse complement strand
TTCTCCCCTCCCAAAGCCGCCTGCACCGCCGCTTGCCCGCATCGCCAAGCCTCGTTCACATCCGTCAAACTGGCAAAGTGCATGGCGTTCCGCTGACAATTACCCAACTTGGCTGTCCGACATTTCACATGAGCATGCTCTTCAACAATCCGCTGCAAAAATTCGCACACCCCTCCAAGCTGCGTGTGCCCAAACGCATCTTGGCCGAACTTACCGCCCACTTTAGTAATCAATTCCCCATTTTCATCGGTTAATCCCTCCCCAACAACAATCACGCAAAAACCAATCCGCCGTACCGTCTCCTTCACGTCCTCAATAAACTTCTCGATCGAGAACGGAACCTCCGGCAAGTAAACCAGATGCGGCGCGTCTTTCTCATCACGATGGGCTAAACCCGCCGCCGCTGCGATCCAGCCGGCATGACGCCCCATCACTTCCACGATCATGCTGTAATCATTCTTGGCGGAGATCGCTTCCGTATCCCTGCCAGCCTCCATAACCGAGGTCGCTACGTACTTGGCAACACTCCCGTAACCCGGACAGTGATCGGTTTCCGCCAAATCATTATCAATCGTCTTGGGCACTCCGATAGCGACCAACTCATAACCCATGTCACCCGCCAACCGACTGACCTTGTCCGCCGTATCCATGGAATCATTCCCGCCGGCGTAAAAGAAGTAACGAACGTCATGAGCTCTAAAAACCTTCACGATGCGTTCGTAATCCGCCCGGCTTTCCTCTATGCTTTTCAGCTTGTAACGACAGGTCCCCAATGCCGACGACGGAATCCGCTTGAGAGCATCCACCACCGCAGAATCCTCCTGCCCAAAATCGAAAAGATCCTCATTCAGCACTCCTAAAATGCCGTGATGCGATCCATATACCCCCGTAAATACCTCAGAATGCTGCAATGCCGTCTGCACTACTCCGCACACCGATGCATTAATTACCGCCGTCGGTCCACCCGATTGCGCCACCACACAATTGCCGGTCAACTTGGCCATTTTTACACCTTTCTCACTCAGTTCACTTACCTATAAAATCCCGCCTTTTTTACCAAAATTAAAAAGCTACTCCTAACTGCTTATTAAAACATATACGCATTCTGCCGCCAAGCGGATGCCGGGCCGAACTCGACACCAACCCCGAAACCTCTCGCCGCTATCCCTCCCGCGAGGGCATACCAATCATCCATAAAAAAACTCCCGGCCGAAACGCGACCGGGAGTGAATATACATTATCCTTTTCGCAAACTTCATACGGTCCACATGCCGCCTTAACCAAGATTCATGGTCATCAGGAACTCCGCGTTCGTCCGCACCTTGGACAAACGATTCCGCAAAAGTTCCACTGACTCGACCACGTTCATATCGCTGAGCACGCGGCGAAGCTTGTAAATCAAGTCCAGCTCCTCCGGGGCCATGAGCAACTCTTCCTTCCGTGTGCCGCTGGCCGATATGTTGATCGCCGGCCAGACACGCCGATCGACCAGGCGACGGTCCAAGTGCAGCTCGGAGTTACCGGTGCCTTTAAACTCTTCGAAAATCACCTCGTCCATCTTACTGCCCGTATCCACCAAGGCGGTCCCGATAATGGTCAACGACCCACCTTCCTCGATATTCCGGGCCGCCCCGAAAAACCGCTTCGGCTTCTGCAGGGCATTCGCGTCCACTCCACCAGTCAAAATCTTGCCCGAATGCGGAACCTCCGTATTGTAGGCCCGGGCCAATCGCGTAATCGAATCCAGCAGAATCACCACGTCATGACCGTATTCCACCATCCGCCGGGCCTTTTCGATCACCATCTCAGAAACCTGCACGTGCCGACTGGCCGGCTCGTCAAAAGTTGACGAAATAACTTCCGCAGTTGTCGCCCGGGTCATTTCCGTCACTTCTTCAGGCCGCTCGTCGATCAGCAAAATGATCACGTACGTCTCCGGATTGTTGGCCGTGATCGCGTTAGCCATCTTCTGCAACAACACCGTCTTCCCCGTCCGTGGCGGGGCCACAATCAACATACGCTGCCCCTTGCCGATGGGCGTGACCATGTCCACCACCCGCATGTTGATCTCGTCCGGCCCGGTCTCCAGGTGAAAACGACCGTCCGCCCCCAGATTCGCAGTCTGGGAATCCTTCGGCCCCGGGTGCAACGGCGTCAGATCCTCGAAGTTGGTCTTCTCCATGACCCGCTCCGGATCTTCCATGTTGATCGCCTCCACCCGCAACAGCGCAAAATAACGCTCCGACTCCTTCGGAGGACGAATCTGACCGGCTACTATGTGCCCCGTACGTAAACCAAAACGCCGAATCTGCGAAGGGCTTACATAAATGTCATCCGGGCACGGCAGATAGTTATATTCCGGATTCCGCAAAAATCCGAAACCGTCCGGCAGAATCTCCAACACGCCCTCGCCAAACATCAGACCGTTCTGCTGAATCCGTTCCTTCAGAATCTTGAAAATCAGCTCGGACTTGTTCAGCCCAACGTAGTCGTTCATGTTCTCAGTCTTGGCGATCTCATGCAGCTGATCCACTGAAAGCTTCTGAAGATCCCGAATATGCAAATCCCCACGCTTGATCTCCTCGTACTTCGCGTGGGTTTCCGCATCAATCCCCATCTCCTCGGACCCCACGTTCTTGCTGTTCCGATCCTCTTTAGCGACAGCCGTGGAGGTGCTTCTCTGGTTAGAGGATGAAGACCCCGTCGTTCGCTTCCGCGTGCTGCGACTCGATGTAGATTTGTTTTTCTCGTTGGCTTTCGCCATAAACGATTCCTCCTCGACATGCCGCCAGGCAATACGGAACAACTCATCCGATCCCCGGCATGGTCAAGCTGTATCAATTCAATTGGTTATACGAATAAAACCCTTAACCGAAAAAACTTAGGTGTTAAACACCGGTGAGTATCTTGGAAAAGACGTCTGCCACCTGTCGGCGGAGCTCGTCAATATCGGAGTTGGTAACTACATAATCGGACATTTTCTTCTTGAAGTCAAGCGGTTTCTGCGATTTCTCCATCCGCCTTAAATCTTCCGCGGACCAACCTCGCTGATGAGCAACCCGCCCTATCCGCACCGCTTCGTCCGCTTCAACAAAAATCACCTCATCACAACGCTTATCCAAACCCACCTCAAATAACAAAGGGGCATCCCACACAACCGCCCTGATCCCGGGATCCGCCCGGTAACAGGTCAACAACTGCTCACCCCGCCTCGCAATCCGCGGATGCAACAACCGCTCCAATCGCTCCCGCTGATCCTTATTATCAGCCACTATCCCGCGTATCGCCCCGCGATCCGCACGACCGTCCGGTCGTAATACCTGATCACCCCACCATTCCCGGATCGTCGCCACCACCTCAGGATCTTCCAGTTCCTCGTGGCCTATTTGATCCAAAATAATCACTGCCGCCCCCAACTCCTCGAGGATGGCGGCTACGGTACTCTTGCCCGATCCAATTCCGCCGGCCAGACCAATCACTGGTTTGCCGGTTCGTACCATAAAATACCTTGGTATTTGCCGTTATTGCAGGCAGATCTCCTGCTCATGCACTCGGCGGGGAATGCCGTCACTCTGCCCAAGGAGACCTTACCCTGCCTCCTCAATCGGCATAAAATCACACCATTTTGCCTGATGCTCAGACGCCTCCTTGCTCTGGCCGCATCCGAAAAAATATTCGCCGGGAACCTTTCTTCGCGGTCAAACCGGGGAGCAAAGGAAACATTGGAAATGACGCCCGAACCTGCGGCCGACCCCCTCTCAGGAGCCCTGAAAACCGCCCAATCACCTCAGGCCACTTCAGTATACTCCCTGCGTCACCCGTTGTCATCCCCTGGATGGAAATTTCCCATACAGGCTCAACCAAGCGTGGGCACCTTCCCCTCGGCGACCAGCCAATCCCAGCCGCCTGTCAGTGCGAACTGATTATATCATATCGCATGTCGCGTTACCAATTCCACTCGATAACCCGCCGGATCCAAAACAATCAACCGCCGATCGTGAAAATACAACCCCCGAGACCACTGGTAAACCAGCCGCCGCTTCTCCATCTGTTCGGCACATTCACACAACGAATTCACCAGGATCGTTAACCGCCCCCCAACGAAAGGATCCTCCGAAAATTGCTCCGAAAGATTAACCACCAACCACGGGCCGCTAACCGGAACCCCACTAAAGGCCAGTTTGCTCGACTCATCACCACCTGAACGACACGCTAAACCCAATAAACCTTGGTAAAAATCCAACAACTCATCCGCCACCTCGGGATGCGCCTGTATATTGACATCATCAATAGCTATAATGCACGGAGTTTCCATGTCCTGTCCCGAGTATTTTGTAAAATAAAACCGAATTCATAATTCGAAAATGCCAAAATACTTCTGGCATATACAAATGGTACCCCATATATTCATAGGCCCCGTTCTAACGTAAATCACCGTAAAATCGAAGAGCCAATCCCCCATCAAATACCACACAATCACGGTGCGCTACTACCAAATATAATCAATGATTTTAAATGATTTCTGTCGGCTTGGGCAGTCGAAAATAAAACCCCTGGCGGCATCCCCGCCTTACTGATAAACCGAATCTACTTGACCCTTCTCCTGCCGTAAAAATGCGCCTCGCTGCCTGGACAACGCTCGCCGCCGCCGGGCCGCTAGAAAAAAGCTTGGAATCAGCAACGGACGAACAAAAAAGGTGTCAATCAAAATACCTGCCGCCAACGTAAAACCCAACTGTTGCAACAAATTTAATCCCCCCGCCCATAAAGATCCAAGGGTGGCCGCCATGATTAACCCGCAACTGCTAATCACTGAACCAGTCCGAATGATGGCCCGACGCGTCGCCTCCGTATCGCTAATCTCCATCGGCTCCTGCAACAACCGACTAACCAGGAAAATATTGTAATCCTGACCCACCGCCACCACGATCACAAACACAATAATACGAACCTTGTAATCCATTCCCGGCTCACCTAAAACGTGAACAAAAAACAGCTGACTTAAAGTCAAGGCCACCCCATAAGTCAACCAGGTGGACAACAACATAAAACCGGTTAAAGGCAGGTCCCGAACCATCACAAACACAATCAACCCAATCACCAGTGTTGCCAAAATCATCACCCGGACCTGGTCCTTGCCCACCACTTCCCGAACACCAATCACGTATGGCGTTGGACCCGACATTAGTACCTGTGGAACTTGCTGCCCCCCCCATTGCCTTGCTTCCGCCTCCCCCAAAGCCCGTACCCGGTCTATGATACTCATCGCCTCAGGAGAAAAAGGATGATGATCGACCAGAATCTCCAAACGCAACACCGATGGCTCTGCCGACAAATAAAAAGCCCGGGCCAAACGACTGAGCAGTGCTCCCGCACCAGCCGCCGACTCCCCTTGTTGGCGACCTAAAGGATGATTTAGCGAATAAACATCATATACCCCTTCAATGGCCGCAATTTCCTCGGACAAACGACCACTCAATTCACGCCCCTCCTCACCCGATAAATCGCCCTCCCCAAACTTCAATAAAAGCGTGTTCGAATACAACTGCCCCTTGGCAAAATGCTCTCGAGCAAGCTCGTAACCCCGATCCGAGGATGACCCAGGTGGCAACTCGCTGAGCGCGTCGAATCGCGGCTGAATCCGCAAGGCCCACCCCGCCAACAGCGACATGACCACTAAACCGGCCGCCAGTGTGAAACCCGGTCGCCGAGTCACTCCGTCCGCCAGGGGACCCCATACAAAACGCTGGCCCACCGTCTGGCCCGCCTCAAAACCTCGTGGCCAAAACAATACCCGCCCCAACAACCTCGCCAACGCCGGTGACAGGGTCAACGCCGCTAACAAAGCAATAATCAAAACCAATCCCAACTGCTTACCCGCATTCTGCGTCGGCACCAAATCCGTGCTAATCATCGTTGTCAAACCGCAAATCGTCGTCGCCGCACTAGCCAAAATAGCTGGACTGGTCCCCGCAGTGGCCCTCTCGCAGGCGGCATCCAGACCCTTGCCCTCCTGAAGCTCCTCACGGTAACGGGCAATCCAAAACAGGGCATAATCCACACCCGCCCCAAATAGTAATACCACCGCAAATACCCGCTCCATGTCAGAAACGTGCCAGCCAGCCCGCTCCAGCAAGCCCAACAAAATCATCGCCAAATAAACACTGGCCCCAATGGCAACTAATGGTACCAACGCTCCCACCGGTGACCGATATACAGCAATCAAAATCAATAATACCGCGATAACCGTCACCCAAGTGGTATTATGCAGCGCATCTTCAGTAGCCAACGCATAATCTCGACCTCCCCCCGCCGTCCCCGTGATCTCCACTACCAAACCTCCCGGTTGCCGATCCCGGGCCACCTTCTCAACTCTCTCTACCGCATCCTGTGAAGTTTTACTGATAAAATTGCTTTTCAAATTAAAGACAACCAGGGCCGCCTCTCCATTCGAACTCACTAACCGAGGCTTCAAATAGCCTACCGTCGGCGAAAGCACCCGCCCGTCTGCCA
>CAZMVS010000347.1:0-2806 GCA_964569525.1 uncultured Planctomycetales bacterium | reverse complement strand
GCTTTTGCCGTGGGTGCCGGCCACGGCCACGCCGGTCCGGGTGGCCATCAATAAGCCGAGCAATTGCGAATATTTCAGGACGGGCAATCCACGGCGGCGGGCTTCGGCCAATTCGGGATTGGAATCTTTGACCGCGGCGGAATGTACAACAAGATCACATTGGTCGGGAACGTTTTCTACCCGTTGGCCGATGGCGATGTTGGCGCCGCGGCAACTGAGGCTTTCGCTGGCAGTGGACTTGTGGCAATCGGAACCACTGACTTGGGCACCACGGCGCATGAGCACTTCGGCGGCCCCGCACATGCCGCAACCCCCAATTCCGACCATGTGTACCTTACAGTCAGCAGGCACCCAAGACTCAGGATCGAATTGCTGTTTTTTTACACCAAGCGAGGAATAAGCGGGCTGAAGCGGCTTGGCATTACTGTCGGTACGGTGGTGGGACCGTGCGCCTTGGGACATCAATTTATCCTTCCATATTTAAAAAGACCATCCTTGTTTGCGAATCACCCGATCCGGCGGAGCATCCCCTCAAAAAATACCAACGCGGCTCTTTCCCCCGGCTATGAATAAGACGGAACAATGGTTAACCCACAGAGCTGCGCGATCAGGCACGCGAATCGCCGCCGGCGCCGCACCACGCCGATGAGAGCTAATTGTAATCCAAGGTGAGGTGCGATCCAAATAAAACTTTGTTGACCGTGAGCGGAAAAGACCTTTGATTACACGGTTTTTTGAACCCCTTTAACACCTCGGAAAACCCTGGCTTGCGATTCAAAAAATAAAAGCGCCCTAAGAACGGTGCGTGCCGTCTGTTCTTTAAAATCGCCAAAACCCGATATCGTATGTATCGGGCGTTCGGTAAAAATTCCTTGAACGTGATCGAATGAAGAAAGGTTATGTAAAATAAATAGTTACAAGATAAAGGCAAAAAATTCCACAGGTTCACAGGTTATTTTTTAACAATGGCGGTCAGCCTGTTCGGCCAAGCGGCGGGCAATGTTATCAGCGGCATCGGGATGAGCGATTTTTCGGGCGGCCTGTGACATTTTTTCGCGTTTATGCGGATTGTAAAGCAGATCGTCCAGGATGGGGGTGAGAGTTTCGGCATTTGCAGCACTGTTTTGGGCGTCGTTCATCAACACGGCGGCCCCGGCATCAGCCAACACCTGGGCGTTATGGCGTTGGTGCTGATCGCGATGATAGGGATAGGGAAGCAGGACGCTGGGCAGGCCCGCCACCTGAATTTCAGCCAAAGTGGAAGCCCCGGCCCGGGAGATGATTAGATCAGCGGCGGCCATAGCCCCAGGCATCTTGGAAGTAAATGGAAGTACAGAAAAGGTAAAGTTGCTTTGTTGGGTATCGCGGACCTTGATATAGGCTTGTTGGACCCGTTCTTGGTCGGCAGTTCCGCTGAGATGGAGGATCTGCCAATTGGCGGCGGCTACTTTGTTCACCAGGAGCAGCAAAGCCTCGTTGATCGTGCGGGCCCCCTGGGAGGCGCCGGTTACCAGCAAGGTCGGTTGATCGGTCCTCAGGCCAAAGGATCGCAACACTTTGGCACGATCAAGATTGCCGCGGAACTGCCCGCGGACTGGGCAACCAATCACTTCCACCGGGGCGGAAGGGGGAAAATAATTCAAGGTTACTTCCCACTGAGCGAAGACAGCATGTATGCCGGGGCGAGCGGCCATATGGCGGTTGGCTCGGCCGGGAACCGCGTCGGGATTCAGGATAAACGTGGGAATACCCATCTTCAGAGCAGCATGGACGGGCGGTCCGGAGGCGTAACCACCGGCCCCCAGCACAGCGACCGGCCTGCGTCTGACAAAAGCTTGCCGGCAAGTACGGACCGAGTTCCACCAGTGATAAAGAAAGCCGGGGATCTGCCAAGGACGACGCGGTAAAGGTCTAACACGTTGTGGAATCGCTTCGACACCGGCTTGTGCTAATACTTTCGCATCGATCGGTCGCGGAGTGCAATAAAAAGTTATATCGCTTTGGGGATCACGTTTTCGAAGAGCGTCCGTGACCGCCAAGGCGGGGTATAAATGGCCGCCGGTACCGCCGCCGGCAAAAACAAACCAGTTTGCTCGTGTCATGAAAAATTCAGTTCAAAGTTTTTCAGGTCAATTATGTTCAAAGGTTGCGTTGAAATTCTTATGGAGGCGTTTCAGTCGTACCCCGTGGTCGGTTTATCACAACAGCGGGCCACGTTGGCCAACACGCCTACCAGTGCGCCGAGGAAAATAGCTCCTGAGCCGCCGGCGGAGACCAACGGCAGGGAAATTCCCTTGGTGGGGACAGACACGGTAACCACGGCGATATTCATAGCGGCCTGCAAGCCAATGGTCAAAATGATGCCCAGGGAAACCAGTTTGCCAACCGGATCTTCGCACAAGCGATAGACTTTCCATCCCTGCCACATTAAAGCGATCAACAGGCCGATGATCACGATAGCACCGACAATACCCAATTCTTCACAGATCACGGCGAAAATAAAATCGGTGCGGGCTTCGGGGAGATAACTTTTGACGTAACCGCCGCCCAAACCGCGACCCCACCATCCGCCGGCGGAAATAGTGAAGAGGGATTGTACCGCCTGGTAGCCTTCGCCGCGGGGATCAGCCCAGATATTCATGAAAGTGGTTAAGCGTTCGATGCGGTAGGGCTGGGCCATCAGCAGGTAGCCAAAGGCGGCCACTCCGGGGATGCTGACCAGGATCAAGTGCCACCAGCGAGCCCCACCGACTAATAAAATTGCTGCGGACACAGCGGCTAACAAGGCAGCGGTTCCGAAATCTTC
>CAZMVS010000346.1:0-2196 GCA_964569525.1 uncultured Planctomycetales bacterium | reverse complement strand
ACAATGCCGCCCTGGCCGCCGGATATGAACAGGTCTTTTTTCCGCAAAAATCATGAAATCTATTTTCGTTTTACATATATGCAAAGGGTTTTCGGTCATGACCGCGGGAGTGGTTTTGTTCGTGGGATTGACCGCTGTCGGCCAAACACCATCGTCCAGCCAATCGGTATGGCACCTGGACGAGGCCGCCTTTCGGCAGGGCCTGCGGCAGCGGGGATTGAACGAATTGCTGGAACAATATTATGCCGACGTGGAACCGGTCAGCGAAATCGACAGACAATTGCGTCAGCGAGAAGAGCTGCTCGAACAGAGCGAACAAGCTGACTTGAAACCCTGTCAACGAAAGGAACTGGTCCACCAAGGCAGCGAAATTCTACGGGATTTGATCGAAGCACATCCAAAGCATTCCGCGTGCGTGCGCTGGCAACTGCAATTGGCACGGGATCTGATCGAACGGTACGCGCCGGAAGCTTTCGACGCCCTTCTTCTTTATGAGATGCCCGGCGAGGACCGGGAAACGGTCCAGCGACTGGCCGGTGAGGCAACGCGCCTGCTGCGATCCGCCCGCCAGGGTATCCACCAAAAATGGCGTACCATCGAAAGCCTGGATGAAGAAACGCTATACAAGGAATACACGCCGTCCACGTTGCGTTTGTTGGAGCATACGGACACGCGCTCGGCGATTCTGTTGGTATGGGCCCGTCTTTATGAAGCGTTGAGCAATCCGCAAACTGAACAAAGCCGGGCAACTTTTGCGGCGTTATTGCGGCAAGTGAAAGAGGAATACGGCTGGACCGCCCTACCGCTGGACCGGGCCGACCTGCGTTGTAATTCATTAGCGATCGCAGCCCTTTGTGCCCGTCATCTCGGACAATACGAACAAGCCGGCAAATATTCCCGGGAAATTGTGGCTGCCTTGAAGCACGTGGGCGATGCGGAGATGCGTTGGCGGCTGCGAAAGACGGTTCTGCTGGGTATTCTTGAACAAATCCGGACATTGCGTGATACCGGCCAAACGAAAAAGGCCTTTGGAGGTCTTGAACAGGCCCGCCTGTGGGCACAGCGCAGTTGGCCGAACAACTTAAAGGTTGAACTGGCCTTGGCTTTGACCAAACGAAATGTGCTGCGTGCAAAACAGGAGTTGGCACCGGTTATTGGGAATACGTTGGCGGATTTTTTGCAGCCGGTGGAGAGCCTCGAACCGTTGCGAGAGTTGGCCGGCCAATCCCCTACTGCCCGGGACAGCTTGTATGCGACACTTTCCGGCGTTTTAAGCGGCGTATCGCCTCAATCTGACTTCAACCTCTTGCAGATGCAACTGCTGGCTGGGGCCACCATTGCCGGGATACTTGCTGAATGCGACGACGTACCGAATCAAAAGAATGAGGCATTGGAGGCCATTATTAATCACCTGGAAAGTTTCCTGCACAATCTGCCGGCGGATACTTTTTCGGCGGATCGGGGTGAGTTGATGTATCTGCTGGGGCGGGGATATTTTCTGGCGGAGCGTCATCTGGAAGCAATGCAAATTCTGACCCAGTTGGCCGAACAGGATCCCGGACATGACCGAGCGAAAGATGCTCTTCGCCAGGCCACCGCTTTAGCTCAACAACAATTGCGTCTGGAAAACGACACGGAATCACCGGTTGTGCGCTCCGCCTTCATCCGGGCCGGAAAGTTGCTCAGGCGAATGGCACCGGCGGACGAGGATAGTCGGCGATTGCAGTATTTCATCGCCCTGGCGTTGGAGAAAAGCAGCCGACTAACTGAGGCGATTATTGAATATGGGTGGGTTACGAAAGATGATGATCATTACCTGGAGGCCGCCTTGGGGAAAGGTCGCTGTCTGCGTAAACGACTGCAAGCCGCCGTTGAAAACGAGGAGACCGACAAGGCCCGCGAATTGGCTGAGGCCGCCTTATCCGCCGCCAAGTCCGCCAGTGAACTGGCATGTCGGCATAATCCCCAAAAGCAAACCCAAACCGCCGGGCGGATCATTATCCTGTTGGCCAACTTGCAGAATCATGCCATGATCGATCAGCCGCAAAAAGCCCTTGAAACCATGGAAGGTTTTGAGCAAAAGTTCGCGAAATTCACCCCGCTGGTCGGCCGGTCTTTGCGCGAACGCATTCTAGCGAATCGTCGATTAGGCCGATTTGAGGATGCTCGCAAAACGGGTGCGAAATTATTGAAGAT
>CAZMVS010000345.1:0-10470 GCA_964569525.1 uncultured Planctomycetales bacterium | reverse complement strand
CCATGAGGATATTCACATGGCCCTTGAGACCGAACTGATCAAACGCGTCGGCGAACCGGGCAAAAGGCTGCACACCGCTCGTTCCCGTAACGACCAGATCGCCCTCGATCTTAGACTCTACACCCGCGAGGTCATTGATCGGGAGCTGCTGCCCTTACTCGAGGCCGTTCAAACCGCCCTTGTTGCCTCCGCCGACCAATATGCCGAAGCGGTTATGCCTTCTTATACCCACTTGCAGCGTGCTCAGCCGATCTCCGCCGGGGCCTACTTGTTGGCTTACGTGGAAATGTTCCAGCGGGACAAGGAACGTCTGTCCGACGCTCGCAATCGAATGAACCTCAGCCCTCTCGGTTCCGGTGCCTTGGCCGGCTCAACCCTGCCCATCGACCGCAAGGCCGTCGCCGACAAACTGAAATTCGACGGCATTACCCGTAATAGTATCGACGCTACCAGCGATCGGGACTTTATCTTGGAGTTCCTCTCCGCCGCCGCTATTTGCGGCCAGCACCTGTCCCGCCTGGCCGAGGATTGGGTCCTTTATGCCTCACAGGAGTTCCGCTTTATCACAATCGCCGACGCCTTCTGTACCGGCTCTTCCATGATGCCGCAAAAGAAAAATCCCGACGTCATGGAACTTGTCCGTGGCAAGACCGGCCGACTCTACGCCGCCCTGGTCGGCATGCTGACCATCTGCAAAGGCCTGCCCCAATCCTACAACCGTGATTTGCAGGAAGACAAAATCCACCTGTTCAACGCTCATGATATTCTCAAAAGTTCCCTGCAAATTGCCGCCGCCGTCGTTAAAAACACCACCTTTAACGTCGATCGACTGAAAGATGCCATCGAACGTGGCTTTACCGATGCCACCGTCTTGGCTGAGTACCTGGTGGCCAAAGGTGTTCCTTTCCGTCAGGCCCATCAATACGTCGGCCGCCTGGTCGCCCAATGCGAACGGGCCGACTGTGAACTTGCCGAGCTGTCCTTGGACCAATTTCATCAGGTCTGCAAAGAAATCGAATCCGACGTTTTCGATTACCTTACCGCCCAAAATGTGGTCAAACGCTATCGTAGCGAAGGCAACGCCGGGCCGAAGTCCGTCCGCAAACAAGTTCGCTATTGGCGTCGAAAACTGAAAATTCAATCCGCTTGATGAAAAAGGCCGGCCTTTATTTTTGGAAATCTCCGCCCCGGTGAAATAAACTACATCCATGAGCAAAGGTGAAAACGCACTGATCGAGTGGCTTCGCAGCCGATTCCCCGTCGATCCCGCATTGGTTCCCCTGGGCATCGGCGATGACGCCGCCGTGGTCCAACTGAAGGGCGGACAAGTGATGATTACCGCCGATATGCTGCTGGACGGCGTCCATTTCGATCGCCGACAACACAGCTGTAAGCGCATCGGTCGTAAAGCCATCGCCTGCTCCCTGAGTGATTGTGCCGCAATGGCCTGTCGCCCCAAGGCCGTCACCGTCAGCGTGGCTCTCCCCACCGATATGAGTATGGATGACGTAAAACAATTGTACGAAGGAATGGCCGACATCGTCGAAGAGTTCCATTGCTCCATTGTGGGTGGCGACACGACCAGCTGGCAGGGGGCCTTGGCCATCGACGTAGCCATACTGGCCGAACCAATGGCGGCTCGCGGACCGCTGTGCCGAAGCGAAGCCAGCCCCGGTGATAAAATTTTCGTCAGTGGAACCCTCGGCGGCAGCCTGGCCGGGCGGCACATGGATTTTATCCCCCGCCTCAAATTGGCGGAGCAATTGGTACGGCAAACCGGCCTGCACGCCCTGATGGACATATCCGACGGCCTGTCCCTTGACTTGCATCGTCTTTGTAACGCGTCGGCCTGTGCCGCCGAACTATCCGCCGACGATCTCGAAAAAGTCATCAGCGATGACGCCCGCCGCTTGGCCCAGCAGGATGGGCGATCCCCCCTGGACCACGCCTTGGCCGACGGTGAAGATTTTGAATTACTGGCCACCGGCGAGGAATCTCTTCAACAACTGGGCCTGACTTGCATCGGGCGAATTGTCGAGCGGCAAAAGAACAAACCGGTTGTCATTATTCGTTACTCAGATGGCCGCAAAGAACCGCTAAAGCCCCATGGATACGAGCATTTCCAATGAGTGATTTCACCTTCGAAGTCAAAGACCTGCATGGAACCCGCCGCTTCGGCCAAACGCTGGGTTCGTTGTTACGGACCGAACAGATTATCGCCCTCGTCGGCCCACTGGGCTCCGGCAAAACAACCCTAGTCAAGGCCGTGGCCATCGGAGCCGGGGTCGAAAACGAACGCGTGGTTAACAGCCCCACGTTCGTACTGGTCAATGAATACGAAGCGACGCGGCGCGATCACCCGTTGCATCTTTACCATATCGACGTTTATCGCCTGCGCGGCTCCACTGATCTGGAAGCCCTTGGTTTCGACGAGATGTGCACCTTCGGAGCGGTGTTGATCGAATGGGCTGAACGCGTGGAAGACGTGCTGCCACCCGATCGACTTCACGTTGAAATCATTCCCCTCGACGAGCAAGGTCGGCGATTCACCTGCCGGGCAACCGGCCCGCGGAGCATAAAATTACTCGACGAATTAAAAAAGCAGCAGTCCGAGTGTTCTGATGATTCTATATCGTGATGGACGAAAGCCGTTATCAGCGCCGGCTGTTAAATAATCTGCTAATTACTTGCCCGCCAGCGCATCATCAACGCTATCATAAATGGTGAATAAATTGTTGAGCTTGGTCAGCTTCAAAAGTTCCTTGATTTGCTTTTGCGGATTAACTAGGCACAGTTCACTCTCCTGTTTGCGGGCGTGCAGCTGAGCGGCGATCAGCCCTCCAAGCCCCGTGGAGCAGATAAAATTCAGCTCCGAAAGATCGAGCACCACCCGCTCCGCGCCTTCATCAATTAGCTTATACAACCGCTCCTGTAAATCCTCGGTTACCTCCATGTTGCCCGAGCCTTTCATCCGCACCAGCACAGCCTGGCCGTGATGCTCCATGTCCAGCTTCAGATCGTCGGAATGGGGGGAGTGGTATGGCATCAGGACTTCTCCTTTACCAGTTGGACCACGTTTCCGGTTTCGTTAAAAGAAACTTCGTCAAGATAGGCCCGCATCAGCATCAGCCCCCGACCATTCGGCAGGGCGATACGATCCGGGACGGTGGGATCGGGAATGTTGTTGGGATCAAATCCTTTGCCCTCATCGGCAATTCGCACTGTTATTTTTTGGGGATTTACCTCGTAACTGATGGTGATCATCTTGTTGAGGTCGCCGCAGTTGCCATGCTTGTGGGCGTTGACCATGGCTTCTTCCAACGCCAGGCGAATCGCAAATGAAGCCTCTCTACTGTAGCCTGCTCCCTCGGCCAAACAGACAATCTGCTCTTCGATTTCCCGGGCGGCACGAAGGTTACTGGGGATCACAACTTTGTGAGGTAATACTTCCGACTCGAAGGACATCGTCAATATTCTTGAAAAAGAAAGGGCCGGTGAGGACCATTAATTCGACTCTGCCGTCCCGCCGTTTGGCATGCCGGTGTGAATTTCCAAAGGCCGCTTCCCGCCGGCGACCGCCGTCTCATCCCAACGACTGAATTGCATCGTCTCGATTCTTGGCAATGTTAAACAACTTATTCAGTCGGGTAATCTTGAAAACCTCGAAAATCTGTGGCCGAATATTGATCAGGGCCAGCTTCCCGCTCCGCTCCGCCAACCGCTTGTTCAATTGAATTAACATCCCTAAAGCAGCGCTGGATAAATGCTCCACGTTGCCAAAATCCAGCAGAATCCGCGGCTCATCCCCTCCCTCGGCGATTTCGCTCAGCCGCTCGCCAATCTGGTTGATCATCAATTCCTCGATGATCTTGCGGTCCTCAAACTTGACAATGTCTATTTTGCCTTGCTTGCTGATATTCAAGTTGACCTGCACTTCGGCCATTGGTTCTGCTCCTGCAGCGCATTATAAACAACTCAACATAAAAGAAGTCCAAAAAAGCTTACCTCGAAATTAGACCCGTGGCCAATCGGAATGTCAACTATTTTTTGGGTGTCAAAAACCGTCGGCCACGTTTGGTACCCCCATATACCATTTGGTATTATATATATTGAAGGCTCCAGGCATCTCGCCCAGAAGCTTCTTTCACGGGGATCTAAAAAAACGTGTCTCGGTTCAGAACAATCCTTATCCTGGCCTGCTTTGCCGTGCTTCTCTCGCCGGCGGAAGTTTGGGCGTGGGGAGCAGCTACTCATGTCAAATTGGCCAGCGATCTGCTCAGCCAATTGAGCTTGCTTACACCTGCTGTGGCGGCCCTCCTCTCCACGTACTCCCGCGATTATCTCTTCGGAAACCTCGCCGCCGATGTGGTCATCGCCAAACGCCTCAGCCGCGTAAAACAATTCTGCCACCACTGGGAAACCGGATTCGCCATCTACGACGACGCCCGCTCCAATCGCGGCCGGGCCTTTGCCCTTGGCTACCTCTCTCACCTTGCCGCCGACACCGTCTCGCATAACAAGTTCGTTCCCCGCCAAGCCATGGTTACCGGCAGCACCGTACTTTTCGGCCACCTTTACTGGGAAATGCGGGCCGATTCCACCGTCGGACCCTACTATTGGAACAAGCTTCGCCTCCTCCTCAATGAAATGTTCTCCGAACACCGCTTGATTCTCTCCAACCAGCTGACCGACACCTTTTTGCCCTTCGCCATTAACTGGCAGCTTTTTTATCGGACCAACCGTTTCGCTAGCCAACATCTCCTCCGCCAGTTTATGGACCGCTGTTACGGCCTATCCCGCTGGCCCTTGTCTGACCAGCTCATCCGCGAATATCGAGCTGAATCACTCGAACGCATGGTGGATATCCTCTGCCGACAGCGACAATCCACCATCCTCAATGAAGATCCCAATGGCAATTCTGCTCTCGCCCAAACCCGCTCCCAGAAACGAATGCTCCGACGGATGGCCCGCTCCGGTCTGATCGCTCCTCATATCCTCTACGAAGCTGCCGTCAGCCATGCACCTACCCTTGATGGCCACTCCGTTTATTCAACGTCTTGACCAACATTTCCCCGACGAGATGCCTGTCCTTCTCCATCAAAGCAAAAAAACATATCTTGCCAAATCTCTCTTCTGATGCTTTTGACCATATACCCTCCTAAAATATTTGCGAAAAAGCTAATTTAAGGTATTTGCTTTAATTATTGCATCACTAACAGCAAGACCGCTGTTAAAAGGCAATAGAGGGGGGATAAAATAAGTAATACTTATAGAAAAAGCGACTTTTTCACCATAATTACGTTTTTAATTGATAACGCATGAACCTGACCCGCGAAAGGCATTTTCAAATGCACTTTTTTCGAGTAAGATTCCTCCGCTAAGCCATCTCGGGGGTGGCCATTATAAGTAAAGTTTATTTGTGCCTGCTGTCAGCCATAAAATCAGGCAGGTCGAGAAAGACATGTTGGACGGATTTTTGAAACACGACTCTTACTGATTGAGAGGCCTATGAGCGAATTTGCAGAATTGAAATTCAGGGATCAGACGTACAAGTTTCCTGTCGTCTTAGGGACCGAAGATGAAATCGGGCTCGATATCTCCAAGTTGCGAGCCCAGAGCGGATTAATTACCGTCGATGAAGGATACGTTAACACCGGCTCCTGCGTCAGCGAAATCACGTACATCAATGGCGAGCAGGGCGTCCTTCGTTATCGAGGGTACCCGATCGAAGAGCTGGCCGAAAATTCCACCTTCGTGGAAACCGCCTACATGATCATGATGGGCGATTTGCCTACTCCACGACAATTAACCGATTTCCGGGCGCAATTGGCCGAACACGAGTTCATCCACGAGAGCATGCGGCATCACTTTGAGGGTTTCCCCCCGAACGCCCATCCAATGGCCATTCTCTCCGCCATGATCAACGCCATGAGTTGCTTCCAGCCCCAATTGGTTGATCCCGATGACGACGACCACTTCATGGAAGCTGCCGCCCGCTTGATGAGCAAGGTTCGCACTATCGCTGCCGCCAGTTACAAAAAATCCCAGGGCGAGCCTATGATTTACCCTCGTAGCGATCTTCCCTATACCACCAATTTCTTGCACATGATGTTCAGTAAGCCAAATAACCTTTACGTCCCCGACCCGGACATCGTAAAGGCTCTCAATCAGATCTTGATCCTCCACGCCGACCATGAGCAAAATTGCTCCACTTCCACCGTACGCATGGTCGGCTCCAGCCGGGCCAACATGTATGCCTCAGTAGCTGCCGGCGTCTGTGCCTTGTGGGGACACCTCCACGGCGGAGCAAATCAGGCCGTTATACAGATGCTTCGTAATATTCGCGATAGCGGGGTTCCTGTCGAAAAGTTTATCGAGCAGGTCAAAAACAAAGAAAGCCGCCTGATGGGCTTCGGCCACCGCGTGTACAAAAACTACGACCCGCGGGCCAAAATCCTCAAGTCCGCCTGCGATACCGTGCTGGATAAGCTTGGCGGCGGGGGGCCACTATTGGACATCGCCCGCAAATTTGAGGAAGTTGCCTTGAACGATCCCTATTTCGTGGAACGTAAGCTCTATCCCAACGTCGATTTCTATAGCGGAATCATCCTGCGGGCCATTGGAATTCCGGTCAATATGTTTACCGTTATGTTTGCTATGGGTCGAATGCCCGGCTGGATCGCTAATTGGCGGGAGGTACACCTCAGCCCCAACGGTCGCATCCATCGTCCGCGGCAGATTTATAACGGTTACAAGCAGCGACATTACCTCCCTATTGAAGATCGCGGCGAATAATTCGCCGGTTTGTTAACATCAGCGCACGCGGGCGGATTTTCCTCCGCCCGTTTTTTATGCCTGCTACTGAACCGTAATCCGGGCAGACGCTGAACCACATTGTTTGTATAATGTTTCACAACTAGGCATCATATTGACTGTCACGACTGATTTTTTAATGATTGAGGAGTTGTTATTGCATGACCAGTTCGAATCCCGACCGCACCGGCCATAAACCACAACCTGATGGCACCGCCCATAAACTGGACCTGCCCATGATCGATCCCCTTCAATTAGAGGGAAATGAACAAGTGGCCGACCTCATCGATAACGTGTACGCCAAATCCGGTTTCAATGCCCGCCGCCTGGCCGAGGCCGCCCACCTGTATAAACGTATGCTTGATCAGGATACCACCGTCTGCCTGACCCTTGCCGGGGCCATGACCCCCATCGGCATGAGTGGCGTGATCAATTCCCTCATCAAGGCCGGCTTCATCGACTGCCTCATCTCCACCGGGGCCAACCTCTATCACGATATGCATCGCCCTTTCGGCAGCCCCATGATGCAGGGCGATTTCAACGTTGACGACAATGAACTGGCAGACACCGGCATCGCCCGCATCTACGACGTGTTCATCGAGGACGAAGATACCCTGATGGCCACCGACAAGATCATCCTCGACACCGTCGAACGCATCGATTGCTCAAAACCGCTCTCCACCGCCGAGTTCCACTATGCCCTCGGCAAGGAAATTGCCCGTAAGGCCCAACGACCGGAATGGTCCATGTTGGTTACCGCCGCCGAACATGACGTGCCCATTTACACCTCCTCGCCCGGCGATTCCTCCATTGCCATGAATCTCTGTGTCCCCCGCATGTTCGGCAAGCCGGTCAACCTCGATCCGCTTAAAGACGTTATTGAAACCGCCGCCATCGTGCGGAATGCCAATAAAAACGGCGTCATCGTGGTCGGCGGAGGCTCGCCCAAGAATTTCTATTTCCAGACCCAACCGACTCTGCACCAGATCTTCATGGACGATACCCCCGTAGGCCATGATTTCGTAATCCAACTTGGTACTGACGCTCCCCACTGGGGCGGCCTTAGTGGAGCAACCCTTTCCGAAGCCCGCAGTTGGGGCAAGGTCGCCGACGCCCTGAAAAATAATGTGATCTGTTACTCCTGTGCCTCCATGACCCTGCCTCTGTTGGCCCAGTACGCCCTTTGCCGCCAACAACCCAAAACGCAAAAGCGACTCATGACCCGTGTCAACGACATGACCCAATGCTTCTATGAAGCCGCTAAAAACAATCCTTGCCTCCGGGCCTCATTGGATAAAGTTGCCGACCGCTACAAGGACCTGAACCACTAGGCAGTTCCCGGTAATAAATGCACCAATCAGGCTGAACGGGTGAGGCCGGTTATGGAGCGTGTCGGCCGCAACGCCGCTTTGGCTTTGATCGCGAATTAACTCATGTTGTCCAGTACCGTGCTTTGAAAAACATGCCATAGGCTTGTCTTTGCCCGCCGCCACATTTTTCTATTGACTCCGGACCCGCTTAGCCACTACTATCCCGCTTATTGGCAGGAAATAGTGTCTGAAACGCTTCTGGAATTTAACCGTCCCTGACCTGCGAATTTCAGAACGCGATATTCGGCATAAACCAAAACACATCAACGGAAGGATCATCATGTACAACAAAAAACGCATCGGGCAAACGTTGTTGGCGGTTGTTGTTTTGACGTTGGTGATGGGCCAAGGCTGCCCAATTCTCCCTGTTAACCCAATCGATAGCCTTGAATTAACCGAACAGGCCGCCCAAACCGTCCAGCAAGAGGATTCCGATGCGATTATTTTTGAAGTCGGTGGGGTCAACGGCTCCTCTGTTCTTTGGTGGGGTAGTCAAACACTTACTTATGAATTCCTCGCCGTCAATCCCGATGATCCGGGAACAATCTGGATTTTGAGTTACGACGTCATCACCGCGACTTGGACCATTGAACAGGAGGATGAACCTTTTGTCGGCGTTACGTTTGCGGATATGTCCGAAGTGCAAATGTCTGAAACCGAGGCCCGCGCCTTGCTCGCCAGCGCCGGTCATGAGGACGACTTTTTAAATTGGAGTCTTTATCAGCCGCTCCACCCCGATTTCCCCAATCCGCTCTACACCTTCGTTTACAATGATAAAAGCGTCACCATTGATACCCAGACCGAGGCGGTAACTGTAAGCGTCTTTGGCCAGGAACCGCCGTTGGGTGGGACACAACCCGGCGATGATAGCGTGAGTCTGGAATACGTGACTCAAGCGGATTCCCGGATCAAACAGGAAAATTCTGAGGCGATCATCGTGTGGGCCGGTGGTCGCGATGGAGACGGTGACGCCTTAAATGAACCCGCCGACACCAACTTATGGGATTTTCTTGCCATCCTGCCCGAGAGCGGTCCCGGCCTGACCGCGTGGACCATGACCTACGATGGCGAGTGGACCATCGAGGATTTCAACGGCGTACCCTGGGGCGTCGAGTTTATTGACATGACCACGGTCAATATGGATGTAGTGGAAGCTTGGCAGTTGGCCACCGACGCTGGCTACGATCCCCCCTTCGAGGACTGGACCCTGTTCAAATCCCTCAACCCCAACGTCGAAAATCCGAATTTCGTCTTCACCACCAATGCCGGCTTCGTCATCGTCGATACCGTCACCGGCGACGTCAGCCTTGAATAAAACCCGACCAACAATCTTGTGATTGCATATGTAATTGAGCGAACATAGCAACAAGGTAGTCCGAGCTTCGCCCGGCAAAACCTGATATGGGTTGGTTTTTAAACACACGGTTTTTTCAAAATTAAAATAAACAGACTTAGAGCATTTTCAGAAAAAGTGTAACGGTCGAAACGTTTGTTTAAGGCCGAAATCGAGCGTTTTTCATATGCAAAACCGCTACATAAAACCTTAAACTGCTGTAGCGCATTTACCAGGGCGATGTCTACGACACCGCTTTGGATATTTTGGTGTATGGCGGCTAAGGCCTATTTGGGTTTCGAGTGTCGCATGACCAGACGTTCAGAGATGAATATGGATTACCTTTCCGTCAGACGATATTATGAAGCCAATGTTAGCACAATCACTCATCATAGCCCCTTTGGTCTTTGGCATCTGGAAAAGCGCCGGTTGGCCAAGGTTCGTCTGGATCGCAGGGGTGCTATGTACGGTCATCTCGTTTTTTCTGGACGCTTCGATAGGGCGATGGTTGCTTCTATTATCCGTCATGCTGGCCGTTATCTGCGTTCTATGGTTGCTTTATCATGGTCATGATTTCTTTGGAAAATGTTGGAGGTAGATAGGAAGATGGGGCAAACCAAATCCCCTTTATATTTAAAACTCGTTTTCAAACCACGCTCTCTGTATATAATAAAACCTCCGTAAAGTGACTTGTCCACGTTTTCGGCGAAAGGGTATTTGCATGTACACGAAGACAAACAAATCATTTGCAGCCATCTTGATCTACTTCTGTTTTCCCTTGTTGTCATTTATCACCCCAGCCTTGTCTGCCGCCGAAATCAAAACACAACAAACCGACCGCCCCGACAAACCCAATTTCATCATCTTCTTCGCCGATGATCTCGGTTATGCCGACCTTGGCGTGTATGGCGCCAAAGGATACGAAACGCCCCATCTCGACAAAATGGCCGCCGA
>CAZMVS010000344.1:0-18505 GCA_964569525.1 uncultured Planctomycetales bacterium | reverse complement strand
AAACAAGACACTGTTTTCTTTGCCCGTGCGAATCCGCAAACTCGAATATTTCCGTCGCCACCAGGGCGTAGTCCCCATGAATACGGACCGAATCAACCGCCGTCGGCCTCGCTCCTACCGCAATACACTCCTGCATATCTTTGATCACACCGCCTGCCCGTCCCTTAGAGGTGTCCTTTGGCAACATTTGCCCCACAGCCGCCTCGTCATTTTTCTCCGCCGCCTCCACAAACCGCACAATAAAATCCTCAACAGCCGCAATCCCCCCCTCCCCCGCTCCACCTTGAACTGCTCCACAATCACCCGTTTCACCCGCCCTGCCCTCTTCCCTGCCAACCAACTCCTCATGACAACCAAACACCACCAACAGCGATAAACCCAACACAACCATCAACATATTTCGCATCTTCATAATAACTCCTCATAACTTCATAAAACCACACTCATATTACCCCCCTTCCGTTTCATATCCACAAAATATTTTCGCTTTACCTCAAACTCCCCCGCCTCAAAAAAACCACACCAACCATCAAAAACAACAACCCCGTTGCTGGTTCCGGCAAATGCGCAACCCACCCTTCCGGATTCCCCTCTGGATTCGTACCGAAGCCCACTATAGTCTTCCCATCGCTGGATACGCCTTTCGCGTTGGACAGTTGCCATCCATCCAGATCCAAACCATAATCGCCGATTAGTACATCCTTTAAACATCGCGTAACTTGACCACGCTCCCAGATAAAGGCTAGATTCGTACTGGAGGAAATCATAGAAGCTGTACCAACCACGATATCACCTGAATCGGATACGTCATACGCAGTTGTATCGGAGCCTGGATAACCCGCTACCTCACCAAGTCCAACCATCCCTTCCTCACGACTCCAGATAAATGCTTGCGATGGAATAGAGTCTGAAGTGCTCCATCCCACAATGTACTTCCCATTTCTTGATATTCCATATGCCGCACCACTGCTAAAAGGGCCGGGCAAAGTGCCCAAAGATTGCATCCCGTCTTCTTGGGTCCAGATAAATGGCTTACAGCCGTCGTCTTGGCTCCCATAACCGACAATAATACTTCCATCTGCTGATACATCGAACGCGTTACTCGTGTATATACCTCCGGGAAAATCACCCAGCCCTTCCATCTGGCCGTCTTCCCAACGAAATCCTTCCATACCCGACGCATCGCCGACCACCACGGAACCGTCGCCGGAAACGGCTTCCGCGTAGCTCCTCGCATATTCTGGTGGATATAAATGTCCCAGCCCTTGCATCTGGCCATCTTTCCACAAAAAGGCCTCATTGTTGCCCGCTGTACCGCTGTATCCCACAACGGCGGTTCCATCCGCGGAGATAGCCCGCGCCCAGCTATATGTCTCTCCAGGCAAACTACCAAGACCAACAATGCCACCCTCTTTTGTCCATACAACAGCTTCCGCACTTTCCTCGTTCGTACCTCCTCCGACAACAAATCGCCCATCTGCGGAAACACCCCATGCCCCGCTGAAAAAGTCGCCACCGGGCAAATCACCCATCCCCTGAAACCAAGCTTCCGCATAAACATTCGACCCTGCCGCCAAAACCATCATCCCCACCACCGAAAAAATCATCCCTCTCATCATCTAATCCTCCCTGACCATCGATCATGCAACCAGCCAGATCAATGACTACCTTCCATGTTCACCCTGTATATCTATTTCAGCGTATGAACGCCCTTCTGGATTGCTCCGGCATCAAACCTATCGTTGGAATGTCAACAAAATATTTAAATTTTTCGCTATAAATCTATGCTTTCGAAAAACATCCCCCCTAATAAACCCTTCATAAGGTATCTGCCCCATACCAAAACACATACCGTCTCTGCGATATAACATGTCAACCTCTCTTGTGAGTCAGGAAGCTCGTGTTCTAACACATGCTTATCTATCCTATCCCCTCTCTACAAATCTCGCGGCGAAACGCCGCGCGGAACACCCGCCGTGTTATGTCTTATGTATTCGGGAAATAACGAACCGCAATCCCGGCACGCCGGGACTGAAAGGACCTACAATGCTCACTGAACCACCAGCCACCAACCACCGGCAACCAGAACCCAAACCCCGCCCTTTTGCCCCCTGCCCGGCGCAGCCGTCCCGATCCACTCGGGATTCTGCCATCTTCCTTTCCTCCCCTTCTGCCTTCTGCCCTATGCCTTATGCCTTAAATTCCCAACAAAACAAACCCATTTCAAAATCGCGTATAAACTCCGCAATGGAAACAACTTACATGAAATTTTACACCGAACGGAACACCCCAAAACAAACCCATTTGCAACCCATTTCAACCCATCCAAAACCCATCTGCGCATACCAAAACCGCAACGCTCGCGCCCCCTCCGCGCGCCGACCAAGCAAAGTGAAATCAATATGAAATGGAAAACGGAATCAACAAAAACGAAATGCCTGTCAACCCGTCGCGCAACAACGACTCACGTAAGCCAACCGCTTCAGCTTCCTTCGCTCGAGCGATACTCTAGCGCCCGACGAATGCGCCGCAGCGTCACCTCTTTCCCCAACCACACCAGCGTATCGAAAATCGCCGGACTCACCGTTCCCCCCGAAACCGCTACGCGAATCGGCTGGGCGACCTTGCCCATACCCACTTCCTGCTCCTCGCACACCCCTTTGATCAGCGCTTCCAGTTTCTCCGCCGACCACGGCTCCAGCGCTTCCAGCCGCGGCAGCAATGTCTCCAGCATCACGTACCCCTGCCCCTCGTTCTTCGCCAAAACCTTCTTCACCGCCTTGGGATCAAACTCGATGTCCTCGTCCGCCTTGAACAGAAAACCGCTCTTGCTCTCGATATCCGAAAAGATGCGAAACCCCTTGTTAATCGCCAACAGTGTTCGCTTCTGTTCATCATTCAAACCCGCCTGCGCGATCGGCGATTCCGGATTCACCTTAAGGTAATCATTGAACGCTTCCAACAAACGCGCCTCACTCACCGCGGCCACGTAATCCGTATTAAAGGCCATCAACTTATCCCGGTCGAACTTGGCGTTCACCCGGTTCATCCGCTCGACACTGAACAGCTCCACCATCTCATCCCGGCTCAACTTCTCCCGGTCCCCGCCCGGGTTCCAGCCCAGCAACACGATGAAATTCAACAACGCCTCCGGCAGATAACCCATCTTGCGAAACGAAAAGACCTCCACCGCCCCGTCCCGCTTGCTCAACTTCCGCCCTTTCATATCCATGGTCAACGGCATGTGCACGTATCGCGGCGTGGCGAATCCCAAGGCCTTCTGCAAAGCGATATGCCGCGGCGTCTGGGCCAAAAACTCCTGCCCCCGCAACACCAGATTCACCCCCATCGCGTTATCATCCACCACGTTAGCCAAATGATACGTGGGTATGCCGTTGGCCTTACGAATCACAAAGTCGTCCGCTTCGGCCGCGCCAATCGTCACCGAGCCCATTACCTCGTCGTTAACCGTAATGTCTTCGTTGGGCATCTTGAAGCGCACGACCACCGGCCGCCCTTGCTCCCGCGCCCGGGCCACATCCTCCTCGCTCGGAAACAATTCAGGCCGCGGATAACGAAAATCCCGCTTCTCCGCCTTGGCCTTTTCGCGCATAGCCTCCAACTCTTCCGTTGTATCGAACGCATAATACGCATTGCCTTCCTTCAACAACCGCTCAATCATCTGCTCATACAAATCCATGCGCTGCGATTGGAAATAAGGACCGTTCGGGCCACCCACTTCAATTCCTTCATCCCAACCCAACCCCAGCCAGCGCAGGTCTTCCACGATCTTGGGCACCGCCCCTTCGACGTTGCGGGCAACATCGGTATCTTCGATGCGCACCACGAAGGTGCCCCCCGACTTGCGGGCCAACAACCAGTTGAACAAGGCTGTCCTCGCCGAACCAACATGCAGATGCCCCGTCGGCGACGGAGCAAACCGAACGCGTAAAGATACTGTCTCACTCATGAATTTGTCTCTTGGGATATTGCTCTTGGAAGTTTTCCGATTCCGATTGTTCCGTATCACGACCCGTTTTACTTGCAGAAGAAGCGTCCGCAGATTCCGTTGCTTCATCAACTTCGGGCACCCGCTTACCGGTCAACAACTTCACCGGCCCGCTGAGCACAAACGCCCAGGCCCCGATGAAAAACACCAATTCCGTATAAAGAATGACCAATGCGAAGGCCAACAATATCGGGGCCATGTGCCAGAACGGCCGGCGGCGGAAAAATGCACTGGCCGCATGGCGAAAGGGAACCCGACTCACCATCAACCAGGCCAATACCAAAGTCAACGCCGGCAAGGCCACCACAAGCACATCCGCCAGAAGTTTCCAATGCCGAACCCATTCCAGGTATTCGTGCAGAAAGATAGTACTGACCACCGCCGCCGCCGCTCCCGGCGAAGGCAGGCCGCGAAAACCCTCGTGATGGGCTTCACTGATGGAAGTTTCCACATTAAACCGCGCCAAACGAAGCGCGGTGCAACAGGTATATATAAAGCCGATCAACAAGGCCATTTCCCCGAACCGGGAAAAGCCCAGTGGGGCAACGCCCCATTCGGTGATCTCCCGCCGGACCAACACGACCATCATCATGGCCGGTGCCAATCCGAAAGTCACCGTATCCGCCAGCGAATCCAATTCCGAACCGAACTTCGAAGCCTGTCCCGTTCCGCGAGCCACTCGTCCGTCCAACGTGTCGCAGATCATGCCGATGATGATCATCCAGACCGCGATAGACAAAAAGGAAGGTGCCAAATCTTCCCACAGCGGGCGGTTAAAAGTCATCGATTCCATGGCCGTGACTTCCGCGCCAAGATCCTGCAATTGTCGCCCGCAAAAGTACACCGCCGCAAAACCGAAACAAAGATTACCCAGCGTCAACAGCGTAGGCAATATGGCGATGGTGCGCATCGGCTTGCGCGGACGGCGGTGCTTTTTCCGCCGCTTCGTTTTGTGCTTGTCATCATTCGGGCTGATGGGCTTGAGTTTCACGCCCTATACTCCCGCTGCTGTTTCCGTCTGCTGTTCCTGCATTTCGCCGGCCGGGGCGACCGCTCGTCGGGCCATGATGGTCGCCGCTCCGTACACCTTTTGGCCGATCTCCACCGCAAGAACAAACTGATCATGACCGGGCAAAATCAACTCCGTGCGCGAACCGAACTTGATCAATCCGATGCGCTGACCGGTTCCGATCTTGTCCCCGACTTTCAAACTGCACACAATCCGCCGGGCGATCTTGCCGGCGATTTGCCGCACCACAACAGGCCCGCCAATGTCTTCGCCCGTATCCATCACGATTGTGTTGGCTTCGTTCTTCGTGGAACTCTCCGGGTTACGAGCATCGAGGAATCCACCCGGCTCATAACGGAGCAATTCCACCGTCCCCACGCAAGGAGCACGATTCACATGAACGTCCAACACGCTAAGGAAGATACCGATTTTTGTAGCCGGCCCGCCTATGTCCGGATGATGATCAAGATGAGTAATCTCCACTACTTTGCCGTCGGCGGGGGCCACCATGATTCCTGATTCGGCAGGGATATCCCGTTGCGGGTCCCGAAAAAAGGCCATCAGTCCAGCCCAGACCAAGACCAACACACCGGCGGCGATCCACGGCCAAACCGACTCCGTCGGGGCAAACAGGAGGCAAATTATCGCCGGTAACAAACACAAAATGGTGATTATAGTCATTTCCCGGCGGCCGGCCGGGTGCAAAGGTATTCGCATCGTTAACGCTCCTTTTACGGATAACATTACCATCGTACTGCGATTGCCGGGGAAACGAAAGCCGCCGCCGATAAGGAACTTAGAGCAAGCTCTATTTATATGTAGCGGTTGTAAAGCCATAAAAAGGGTCCGCCCGGAACTATTTGCGATCCCTGAGCCGCTACACACAAAGTGAAATTGTTATGGCCGCCGGTATCCGCCGACAAGGCCATCTTCCATATACATAATATGCCCCTTATAACCCCAATGAGGGCGTGGAATCTTGGCCACAAGGCGGAGTGGGCCGTCTCATGATGTATAGTGGCCGGGGCAGTCGACAACCGCCGTTTCGCAACTTTTGCCCCCTGTTGACGTAAGAAACAGCAGAGATCAGCGGTCAGCCGCCGATAAAATCCAAAGTAAACATGGATGTCAATTATTCTACTACGAATCGGCGATAAAGGTGCCGCCCGATGGAACCAGTAAGGCTCGTGAGCGTCTAACATGCTGAACAGATCCGCGGAAACAAAATCGACGGCCGGTGTTGAGGACCAGGACAGCCACTTGGTCCGACAAGCCAAGGCCGGCGATATGACCGCCTTCGATCAACTGGTACTCAAGTACCAGGATCGTATTTTGAACACCTGCTGGCGACTGAGCGGCAACCTGGACGACGCCCACGACTTGGCCCAGGAAGCGTTTCTGCGGGCCTTGGAGTCGATGGCCTCTTTTCGGCAAGAAGCGCGGTTTTACACCTGGCTATTCCGCATCGCGGTGAACCTGGCCATTTCGCATCGGCGGAAAAGCGGGCGGAATCCGACGCAGTCTTTGAATACGCCGGTGGACCGGGAGAATCCCGGTCATCAGGCCGCCCAACTGGTCAACCGCATGGCTGATAAAGATCCGGGTCCTGCGAAAAAGGCTTCGACGCGGGAGGCGGGGCAAAAAGTTGCGGAGGCATTGGATCAATTGGAAGATAATCAACGTATTCTGATCGTGTTGCGGGATATTGAATCGTTTGATTATCACCAGATCGCGGAGATCCTGAGTTTGCCGGTGGGCACGGTGAAATCGCGGCTACACCGGGCACGAATGTGTTTGCGGGATCGTTTGAAACCCGTGCTGATTAACGGGCAAAGGTCGGGCTATCATAAAACGTCGTAGCGAAAACAAGCACCACCGAATCCGGATTCGGAGAATGCTTAACAGCCTGAGTTGTTGGACTGGTTATGGATCCTGAACGACACGAAGAACTGGAAATACAGTTATCCGCCTATCTGGACGGTGAGCTGGACGATGCGCAACGACAGGAAGTGGAAGCGCTGTTGGCTGAAGATCCCGAAGCTGCTGAACTCTACGAGCAGTTGAAGGTGACGCGCGAGTTGGTCAAGTCCCTGCCGCGGGCGAAAGCGGACGAGGAATGGACGGAAGCGCTGCGCGGGCGTATGGAACGCCAGGCCTTGTTGGGCGACATGTTGAACGCCTCGGCCCATTCGCGAAAGAAAGTGACCTTGGCCCCCTGGTTGGCGTTAGCGGCGGTGTTGGCGCTCAGTTTCACGGCGGTGATCTACATGTGGCCGGGTCAAGAGGCTTCCCCAACTGGCGATCAATATGCGATGGAAGATCAGGAGCAGGTTGAGAAAGGCTTATCCACAGAAGAGGCGGCCCTGCGAACACAAGGTGATCAAGACCAAGGGCCTGCTGCCCTGATGACCGGCAAGCCGCAGCGAGGCGCGGGAGTTAAAACATTCGAGGCGGAGGATATTCCCGCAGTGCTGGCTGACCAATTGGCGGCCACCGAGGCCAGCAATTTAGCCATTGTGGAATTGGCTTACGCCCGGCCGGAGGAGATGGAACAATCGGTGCAGCATCTGCAAAAGAGCTACGGTTTGCGGGTTATCGGCGAAGAACCGGAAGCAAAATCAAAACTCGGCAGAGAACGGGCGCGATTTTCCAGTGCACAAGAAGCGGCAAAACAGCCAACCACAAAGCCAGCGGATCAGCCCAGGCGGATGACATTGGCGATGAACGTGTCGGATCGGGTGGCGTTAAAGCAGATAGTGGCGGACCTGCAGGGCCAACATCCGGCCGACAATCAGTGGTTGTTGATGGTGCCGGCGGATGTTGTTGAGTCGCAGCCTGCATCGGCCCCGGCCGCAGAACAAGAAAGGCTGGCGGAAGCGAAACAAGCGACGGAAGAAGAAACCGGCGGGCCTTCGTTCACTCGATTGTTGAAAGCGAACCGCACGATGGTGACGGACATTCATGATTTCATCGATAAGCTGCAGAACAATCCGCTGTATGTCAAACGGCAATTAGCCCGGGCCAAGCAGGAAGAGGCCACCCCCGCCGCAACGGACGAAGGGAAAGCTCCGGTGGGTTATCGTCCCCCGTCGAAGAAGACGCAAAGCCTGGCGGAAGCGGAATCCGCGGATAAAAGAGATGAAAAGCGCGACGCTCAATTCGCAGCGGGCGCGCCTGCCACACCTTCGGCAGAAGAAAAAGGCATGGGGGAAACCTTCGCTTACCAGCCGGAGCCGAATCGTTCTGTTGACCTCGCCACCAAGCCCGCAACAACCGCACCGGCGATGGACATATCCACCCGACCATCAGAAGCGCCTGCCACACAACCGACCAATCGCCTGCGCATCTTTCTCTGGGTGGAGCAAGAGAAATCAGCCGACACGGTCCCCGCTTCGCAACCGGTGGAATAATATTTCGTAAATTTTATATGTTAATAAACTTGAATTGTCTTTTCTTCTAAAAAAAACTCATTTATACTGATGAGAGATGCAAGAATGCGTTTTATCGCATTATTTAGCCGCACTAAAGGGTATACACCTTATCCTATATGCAAGCGCCTATATTCTTAACAACATTGATAGCAGAGGAATATTAAAATGCCGTTATTTGAAATATATGACAATAGCCTTAGGTCAGTAGACCAGACGAATTTTGCATATGAGAAAGACTTACAAAACCTGATTGAAAATAATATGGGCGCTATTTTTAATTGCCGTTTCATAGCATCTGAATTTTCTACTGGCGGCCTCCATGCTGGAAGAATAGATACCCTTGCGTTATCAGAAGACAACAACCCAGTTATTATTGAATATAAAAAGGTTGAATCTTCAGAGCTAATCAACCAAAGCCTCTTTTACCTGCATTGGATCCAAGACCATAAAGGTGATTTTGAGATAGCAGTACAGAAAACTTTAGGAAACGACGTTGAGGTTGATTGGTCAGATGTACGAGTCATATGCATCGCTCCCAATTATAAAAAATACGATCTTTTCGCCGTTCAAGTAATGGGGGCAAATATCGAGGTATGGAAATATCGACTATTCAAAAATGGCTCCTTACATCTTGAAGAGGTCTTTCAAGCTTCAAAAATGTCCACGCCTACTCATGCAAGCGTCAAAAGTGCAACAATGGTTGAGGCTGGAAAAAAAGCAGCGCAAGTTCGAGCATCAGCGACATATACATTTGAAGAACATATGGAGGGAAAACCGCAAGATATCAAATATTTATTGGATATTGTTCGAGAATATATTCTCGGTCTAGACTCATCTATCGAAGAAGTGCCGAAGAAGTTCTATATAGCATATAAAATTTCCCAGAATATTGTCTGCTTGGAGCCTCACAATAAAAACATAAAGCTGTTTGTGAAACTACCTTCTGATAATATAGAAAATCCTCCAAACACATATCGCGACGTAACTAACGTTGGTCATTACGGGACTGGAGATTCCGAATTTACTGTTTCTACCGAAAATGAATTTGAAGAAATAAAACCTTTTATCGAAATGGCTTATAATAAAATTGGTGGATAAACAATTTTACAAAAACATAAAGCAAACATTACGAAACGTTTCAATCTTGGTATTTTCTGCCATTTAGTAAAGAAACCATCTCAAAGAAGTATTACTGCAATGTCGAGGTTGAGCTAACACGCCCTTTGGGATGGTTGTCGAGGCGATTGCGGAGGTTCATGAATTGTTTTTCGGGCAGGAGGACCTGGTCGTAGAGGGATTGGACAATTTCCGGGGTCAGGCGTTGGAAATCATCAGGGCGGGGAACGATCAGCAGGCCGGCCATGTCCACGGCCCCGGGGCTGATGAGAAAGCGGGCGTCGTCGCGGCCGTAAAAGTCGGGGCGATGGGTCTGTCGGGGGAACAGCCAAGCCAGCCAGCATTCGTCAATATAAGTCGCAAAAAGGTTGACCATCGGTTCAGGCTCGGCGGGATGTACATGGCCGATTTGTTCGATCACTTCACGAAGGCTATCGCTTAAGGCCTGCTGGGAACGTCCGGCCAGTACTACGGCGGGTCGGCAGTTTTTCATCCTGGTTACGCCCAGGCGAACGTGGCCGGTACGCAACCAATCGATCCATTGATTACCGTTGTGATTGCGATATCCACAGAGCTGCATGGCCAATCGCCGTTCGAAAGGAGTCACCCCGGAACGGGCGGCCTGGATGTGCAAATGATCGGGGAGGGAGGCCCCGCAGCGCGGGCCGTTATAGAAAACGGTGTAGGCACCGTGGATGTCGCGGGCCATTTCCAGCAGGACGTCGAGAGCGGGTTCCAATCGCTGGGGCTGATGCTCCCGGGCGATGACCGTAAAGTGAGGCTCGAACAAGGGAGCGATATTGCAGAGCACAAGCCAATTCCGGCCGTAGGGGATACTCCGCTGCTGATCGGGCAGTTGATCGGGACAAAGCCGGCAGGCTCGCGCTGCCAGGGATTTTTCATCCACTCGGGAAGAAGCGCTGGCCAAACGAGCGGGATTGCATTGGGCAATCACTTGTGAACCATGAATTTTGAAATTTTGGGTTTGGGCATTTCGCAAAGCGGACAAGGCCTGGATGAGCACCGGCCATTCGGTCACCTGGCGTCGCCAGAGTTGCTCCATCTGTCGAGAGAGTATTACAGATACTATGTTTTCATGTTGTGAAGTCATGCGGCGAGCATAATCATGATGTTTTTCAGGCCCGAGCACTCATCAGCCCGGTGATTTCGTTGGTTTGAATCCGTAAGTTATTGTATTGTATCGACTCAAGCGTAAATGTATAGCCGATTTTAAGAGCTTTTTCATCCGGGAACGAAATAGAAAAGGGTCCTGAAACAGCACTCCCCCTAACTTCGAGCACTGGCTGTTCACCATGGTGTAAATCAAAAATACAATTTATTCACCATTAAACAATTCAACGTTGATTTCATTGTATTAATGAAGAACGCCTGTTGGCAGACTTTTTGAAGGAGAGGGCAGGAAAAAATGGGGTTTTTTTTGGGGGGGAAAACTTGTTGGCGGGATTTATTTCGGCTAATCTGCAAATCTTTCGTTCCGCAGGTTTGCGGGAGTGGGCGGATTGTCCAATCCCCACCGGGTTCAATGGAGAGTGAGCCATGCGCATCCGGCAGCAGGCTTTAGCCAGGGAGGGGATGGTCAGTACCGGCAGCGAGCGACGGGTCGGCAAACTGGTATGTCGGCTGATAGTCGGCCTATTGGTCTCCACCTTGGCCGCGGGATGCGGCGGGGACAAAAAGGGAGACGTCAGCCGCCTTAGTCCGCGGGGAACGCCCTATCTGACGGGTGTGCCCGTACCGGCAGGTTTTCGGCTGGCTGACGAGT
Organism: uncultured Planctomycetales bacterium; assembly: GCA_964569525.1. Classification (GTDB taxonomy): domain Bacteria; phylum Planctomycetota; class Phycisphaerae; order UBA1845; family PWPN01; genus JAAYCU01. Next base: position 7,157 of record CAZMVS010000344.1, on the reverse strand, counting down.
GGAGCGAGGATCATCAGTCCGGAGGGGTACGTTTTGCCCGGCATCGGTACGTGGGGCATGCGGACCTGTTCAGCGTGCGGGATTTTTACCTGGACCAGATGCCCTTGTCGGGGTGGAACCAGGTGAGTAATCAGAACGTAAAGGGTACAATCAGTATCCGGTTTGAAAAGCAAACTGAAGTGTGCACTGTGCAGATCGAACGAAGCGGAATGTTCGGCAAAGTCACGGCACAAGTTATTGTGAGGCCTTTTCAACGGGCAACAAAGAAACCACCGAAGCGGCAGATGCCATGAAAAAAAGCAGAAGACAAGAACTTAAAACTAACGAGTTGAGCGAACAGCTCAAGGCGGCCTATCAATGGATGAACCAACATTCGAATTACCTGGCCGGCGGATTGATCGTAATCGCGATGGTCATGGTGATCGGGTGGGTGGTTCACGGTCGGCAATTACGGGCAGAACAGGCGGCTTGGAACCGGTATAACGACCTGCGCCAAGCAGAGAGCGTCACCCAATTGGACATTGACCAGGCGGACGAGCTGATCCAGGAATTTCAGAATGATGCCGAGCTTGGACCGGTGGTCATGGGATTAAAAGCGGACTTGCTCTATGAGTGGGCCTTGGATTTGAATCCGCACGAAGAGCAGGAACAGCGGGTGGAGCTACTGACGCAGGCCCGCAAGGTTAGCCAACAATTGATCGAGCGATTTTCCGATCGGCCGACGGTCATGGCAGAAGCTCGCATGCGGCTGGCAGCCGTCGAGGAGTCGCTTTACCTAACCGATGCGGGAGACAAAGAAAAAATTCGCAAGCTCTACGAAAAATTGATGGAAAACAAAGCGGGGCCTTATCAGGCCTTGGCGAAGGAGTTGCTAAGCACGCTGGACGATCGATTGGCGGAGCTTGAATTGGCAACCACGCAGCCGGCGGAGGCGGTAACCACCCAACCAGTGGCCACTACGCAACCGGCGGTCACCACGCAGCCTGCTGGTAGCGCTCAGCCGAAGATCAAACTTGTGCCGACGCAATGACAGTTTGGTATATTGTGCATGATTAAAATTGTTCCCCGGCTGGTTTGTATCGGCCGGGGGTTTTTTTGCGCGAATCTGAGCTGACTCGAGGGGACATCAAGAGGTGTGCTGGTGGTCAATACCGCCGGTGATCTCTAAGAGTATAATGGGGTAATTGTTTATGGAACAAGAAATCGAGCGTATCGAAGGAGCGTCACCGGTGAACAAGCCGACGGTGGAAGAGAAACTTGAGCGGGCCAAAGAGATTCTCCGGCCCATGGAGAGCGTGGCGGTGGCATTTTCGGCGGGAGTGGATTCCACGTTCTTGTTGAAGTTGGCCATTGACACGTTGGGGCCGGGCAAGGTGGTCGCTGTAACTGCGGACAGCGAGAGTCTGGCCCGTTCGGAATTTGAAGAGGCGGTCAAGCTGGCTGACGCCATGGGGGCTGAACATGAAGTGATCAAAACCGGGGAGCTTGAAAACCCTGATTACCTCTCCAACCCGAGTGATCGATGTTATTTTTGCAAGTCGGAATTGTTCGACAGGCTGGGGGAATTTATTGCGCGGCGCGGTTTGAAGACGGTCGCCGCCGGGGTGAATGCGGATGATTATGCGGACTGGCGGCCCGGCATTCGGGCCGGTGTGGAACATGGTGTCTATACACCCCTGGCAGACGCGGGACTGACCAAGGAAGAAGTACGTTTGCTCAGCAACCGGATGGGGCTGCCGACCTTTGATAAGCCGGCGATGCCCTGCCTGGCTTCGCGGATTCAATATGGCGAAGAGATCACACCCGAAAAATTAAGGATGGTCGAACAGGCAGAGGCCTTGTTGCATTCGCTGGGATTTCGTGAATGCCGGGTTCGCCATCATAACAATCTTGCCCGGATCGAAGTGCCCGTGGACCAGATCGAAAAACTAATCGAGCCGCAGGTTCGGGAGCGGATCAATACCGCCTTGCGCGGATATGGGTACAACTATGTGGCGGTTGATCTGCGAGGTTTTCGCAGCGGCAGTATGAACGAAGTAATCAATCGGGAGCAAAAACACTCTTCAGATCAAGCGTAGTGGCGCAACACACAGGTGATAACGAATTAAAGGCATTAACAACGAGCCTGTAAAAGGGCGTTTTATTTGCGCCGGTTGAATCGGGACTATTCCGTTGGTTTGGTGGTGGTCGATTGCGCCGTACTCTCCGGTTGACTGGCGGCGGGCTCAGTCGTGGGCGTGTCACCGGCGGTCAATTTATCAACCATGTGTTGGGGCATCTGCGGAGCCTGGACGCCGACGATGGGGTATTTCTCCAAGATCTCGTCCTGGGCTTCTATCAAAGCTTTTTTCTGCAGCCAAGCCCGGACCTGCCAGCGGGTAGTTCCTTTTTCCAACCCTTCGTTGCCGGGCTTGTGATCAAGAACCTGGAGGATATGAAAGCCTAAATCTGTTTCAATAACATCGCTGAATTGACCTTCATCGAGGGCAAAGGCGGCTTTGGCCACCGGCTCGGGCACGCCGCGATGTCGGGGGAAGCTGCCCAGTTTGCCGCCCTTTCTGCGTCCCCAATCGCTTTCTTTTAAACATTCTTCCCAAGTGCGCTCGCCGCTGACGAGGTCCTGCCGTATTTTTTCCATCTCTCGGCGGATAGCTTCGCGTTGTTGCGGGGTTTTATAGGGCGGAATGAATTTCACGATTTGCCGAGCGGCCACCAGAGTGGCGTTAAAATGTTCGGGATTGGCCTGGAAAACTTTTTTGACGGTTTCCTCGTCGATCTTTTCCATGACCTTTTCAATAATTTTGCCAACCACCAGCTTTCGGCGCATTCGTTGGCGGTATTCTTCCATGGTAGTGCCCGAACGTTCCATGAGCCTGTCAGCCAACTTGTCCACCGTTTTAAGATGGAGCTTTTTCACTACATTCTGGACAGCCTTCTCCACTTCTTGGTCGGTGACAAAACCGGGGTGTTCTTTGAGGTAAAGATCCCATACCCGGCCTTTGATCAGCTGGAAAACCACCTTGTCTTTCAGGTCCTCAAACCGATCCGGAGCAACCCGGCGCAACATGCGGTCCACGTTCGCCTGGGTAACGGCCGGCATATTGCCCATGTAGACAAGGACCTGCGAAGAGATGGCTGGATCATTATCAGCCGGTTGAGTCTCAGCGGAGGATATGCTCGGCCTGGTGGCTGTTGTGGCCTGTTCACCGGCGGAAGGATTGGTTTGTTGGCCGAAAAGGCTCGCACCACAAGCAGCAGTAAGGGCGACAACCGTCATCCAAAAGGGTATTACTTGAGAGAATCGTTTCACGAAAATGCTCCTTGTTCAACGCAAATGCAGGGCGTTTCTTTTACATACTCCTGCAAGGCGGTATATGTTCTGTTTTCGGTTATCCGGGGCGTTCGGTTGAAGCCCCAATTTTCGACTCCGTGCCGGTCCAGAGGCGTTGGAGATTGGCCCGGTGGCGATAGATCACCAGACCGGCCAATAAAAAGCTGAACACGTACAGCGGCCACAATTCACCGGCAGTTGGCCAGCCGCCATCCCCATTGCCTCGCCAAGCTACCATAAGAACAAACATTATCGGAAACGCCATGGCCGCCCCTACTGAACCAACCGACACGTAGCGCGTGGTTGCGGTCAGGATAATCCAGATGCCAAAGGCGATCAGGCCGGGGATAGCCAGGTAAGGGAAAATACCCAAAACGGACCCGAGGGAGGTGGCCACGCCCTTGCCACCCTTGAAGCCCAGATAGACGGGGAAAACATGTCCGATAATGCACCCGGTGGCAGCCAATATCCACAACAGGTAAGCGGTTGCCCCAGCTACAGCAGGCGTGCGGGTAAGCAACATACCCATAAGCAGTACGGGAACCAGACCCTTGGCCACATCCAAGACGAAAGCGAGTATTCCATACGGTCTGCCTAATACACGGCCGGCATTAGTGGCCCCGATATTCCGACTGCCGTGCTGGCGAATATCGACGCCTTTCAGCTTGCCGATCAAAAGGCCGAAGGGGATGCCGCCGACGAGGTAACACAATATGGGAAACGCATAAACCAACCAAGCGCTTCCCCCGTCGGTTTGTGCCATGATGATCGATAGGGCCATTCGTAAACCTACAACTACAACAATTAATGTTGCTGCATGCACCCAATCTTTTTGGGGCACAACAAGTCATTCCAATTTCTGCCGCTGCGATTGTATCCGCAGTGAATCGATTTTCATATTGGCGGCGGGCAAGCGAATTATAGCATCTGCTACCTTCAATAAGCTCCTGGCTCCCGCTCACGAAGAATTTGTTCGTAGAGTTTGCGGACCTCGGCAGCGTGGGCTTGCATGGAGATATGTTCCGTGACCTTGGTTACCTGCTCCCGGCAGGCCCGGCGATGGTCGTCATCAGCCAAGCGGCGCATGCGGTCGGCCAAGACATCCACCTGGTCAGGCTCATCAAGAACGTAACCCTGTTGTCCATCGGTGATCAATTCTGAGGCTCCGTTATAGCGGGTGGTGATTACGGGCAGTCCCGCGGACAAGGCTTCCAATACCACTCGGCTGCAGGGATCGTAATAGGTCGGATGGACCAGCACGTCTGCGGCATGATAAAAAGCCTCGATCCGCTGGGTAGGGCCGGCAAATTCAATGCGGTCCGCAACTTGTAATCGTTCAGCCAACCGCCCGCAGCCGACCGGATTATCCCGCCCGGCAATAATCAGCCGTAAACGCTGCAGACCGGGATCGCCCTTCAAACGACCTAACGCCTCGATGGCCCGGGCCACTCCCTTGAGCCGAAAATTATGGGCCACGCACAGCATGACTACGTCTTCGTCGGCAAGCTGATACTCCCGGCGAATCTGCCAGCGGTCCTGGTCCCGCTGTTGGAGGGGCGTCCGGTCAGGATCAACGCCGTTGAAGATAACCGCCAACCGTGAAGGATCATATTGATAGTGACGCTCCAATTGGCTGCGAACATATTGAGAGATGGCAATAACCCATGGCAAGGGTTTTCGTTTCAACAGTTGCTGTTCCAGCCCGCCCAGTAACCGATATTTCAGCCGCAATTTCTGTTGTAATCGCTTCCTCCGTCGCCGCCGACCGGGAGGACGCAGGGCCAAATTACGCTCTAACGTCTCCGGCAAAGTTCCCCCCCGAGGTTCATAAACATCCGCCACCGGGCACGGAATGAAACTGTGGACAATATCGAACGGGTGTCGCCGACTATAAGCCGTTGCCCGCCGGGCGAATAACCACGTTCGCAGAGCTCCCCAAGTACGGGCTACGGGAATGGTAATAACTTTCAAGTCGGGCGTGGAGGGTACATGCGAAGCGGTCAATATGTGGACCGCGCAGCCCATCTCCGCGAGATGATGGGCGAATTGCACCGTCGAGGTTTCCGCCCCGCCCCGCCAGGGATCCATGCGTTCGATAATTAAAGCAACCTGCATAACGTCCTTCTATTTATCTCAATCCGTGATCATCGGCCCCGCTCGGCGTCGGTTCATTCTATCCGTTTTAGCAGCGACACGCCGGGCTAATTGCCGGGCTGATCCAAAACATGCACATTGGCGGGCGTATCGGCAAATAAAACGTAATCGTTCCCATCGGCGAATACCACTGGCTGGTGTGGAATAATGCAGAGCGGCCAAGTCCTTAACCACCCAGCGACGTTTTCGCCACCGCGGCTGAAAAACCCGCTGCAAATCGATCAGGGTATATCGGCCGCCGGTCCGCCCGGACGATTGATTTTCACAATCATCTTCATGAATAAAAATATGTGAGAGGTATAGATCGCGGTGGACGAAACCCGCCGTATGAAATTTCGCCACGAAATCAGCCAACTCGTATAGTCGTACGCGGCGATCGGCCAAATTTTCTTCTTGAGTGGTGGGCGATAACTTTTGCGGTACCCATTTTTCAAGGGATTGGCCAGGTACCTCCTTAAGCAAGATAAAACTGCGTTGTTCCCATGGGCCTATCATCTGCTCGCCACAGGCGGCGGGCTGGGCGGCGGATATTCCCGCTTCCGCGAGGGCCGTCGCGTTGTGCCATTCCACGCCGGCGGTGCTGGTGAACAAATGACCTTCCTTCCATCGCGACCATTGCCGACGAAAGGGCGGGCGGTTAAATCGCTTGAGGTAAAACACAGTATTTGAGCCACGGGTATCCTGCAGGCGTATCCGCCAGCGCTGCCGCCAGCTTTCCAGGCCGGCCTTGTCCATCCGTTCGCCCTGTTGGAAGGCGAAAACAGAGAGGATACCCACAAGCCCGTGGGTTTCGAGCAAGGATCGGCTATCCGGATTAATGCGTAACGTTTCTTTCATGGATTATTCGACGGCGCTCCTGAAAAACAGCCTTAAAGCTAATGGCCGACGGCAAAGACTGCAAATGCCGAGTCATTTGACGAATTTCGCCGAGCAAGCGTAGTCACCTTGTAAGTAATGCTGACTTGTCGATTTACCACTTTGAATATGGTACTAGCAGAATTTTATCTGGACCTGCGGGTACACAACCCATTACAATATTGCGTAGAACCTTTCTCTTCTTCCTAAAGCAAGAGGTGATACCATGCAATTGACCAAACGATCCGTCAACAGTTTTTACTTTTTAGCCTTCAGCCTGCTGGTCGGTATGCTCCTGGTTGGCCTGCACGGCGCGTACGCTCAACAGGTCGGCGGGAAAAACAAGCCGGCTGCCCAAAAGGCCCAACAGGCTGCGAAAGCAAAACAAGCTCAACCGGCAAAGCGGGCTCGACGGCCGAAACCTAAGCCCTATCGTCCGCGCTATCGGTACCTGGTCGATCAGCCGCAATATTGGCACCCTTACTATCGGCATCGGCCGCGCTGGCAGGTTTATGCGTGGGAGGAGGTCGGCTATCCCTATTACCCCGGCGGGACACACTATATAGTTCTCCTGTCGCAAGCTTCGGTACCCAAAGAGATTCCCGAAGTGGACACCAAGGTCAAGCCGATTCGCGGCCTGGGTAAAAGACAGGTAGATGACAGATACGTCCAAATGCAGGAAATTACCGACGTGGTGCACGAATGGCGGACGCTGAACGAATCGGTCGAGCTTCACGAACGTGTCCGCATGGCGATGGATGCTTCCCTATACAAGTCCCTGGTCGAATCGATTCAAAAAACCAACAAGCAATTCGAC
>CAZMVS010000343.1:0-2213 GCA_964569525.1 uncultured Planctomycetales bacterium | reverse complement strand
ATTATGGACTGGGGGTTACGCCCATGCCAAGGGGCAGCGGGCTCTGAAAAACGAAATGAAAAAGCTCGAACGGGCGATTCAGGTTGGCCACCAGGCGGGCTTGGTGGTACACGGCGGACACGGGTTGACCTATGATAACATTGGACCCATCGCCGCCATGCCAGGTTTTGAGGAATTTAATATCGGCCATTCCATTATTTCTCGAGCGGTATTCATCGGCCTGCGGGAAGCAGTTCGCGAAATGAAAGAATTGCTGTTGATCAACAGCCCGGAATAATAACAGCGGCCTCAATAAACATCGTGCGACATATCAGAAAGTGAGGGACTCCGTGTTCAAAGGCAGTATGGTCGCTTTGATCACGCCGTTCAAAAACGGTGAAGTCGACTATAAGAATCTAGACGAGTTGGTGGATTTTCATCTGGAAGCAGGGACTGATGTGTTGGTTCCCTGTGGCACGACCGGTGAAAGTCCCACGCTCGATCATGAAGAACATATCAAGGTAATTAAGGCAGTAGCCCGGCGGATCAAGGGAAAAGTTCCCATATTGGCGGGGACCGGTTCCAACAGTACCGCAGAGGCCGTCAGTCTCACTCGCCGGGCGCAGGATGCCGGCGCGGACGGCTCGCTACAGGTTGTGCCCTATTACAACAAGCCGACTCAGGAAGGTTTGTTCCAGCATTTTAGCACGATTGCGCGGGAAGTCGATTTTCCTCATGTCTTGTATAACATCCCGGGACGTTGCGGGGTGGAAATGAGCGTGGATGCGATCCTTCGTCTGCACCGGGAATGCCCCAACGTGGTTGCGGTTAAGCACGCTACTGGAAAGGTGGACGGGGCCAGTGATTTGCTTAGCCAATCCGACATCGGCATTATCAGCGGGGATGATTCCATGACCTTGCCGTTGATGGCTGTCGGCGGTTGTGGGGTGATCAGCGTGTTGGCCAACATCGTCCCCAAGGACGTCAAGGCCATGACCGATGCCGCCTTGGCCGGCGATTACGAAACCGCTCGCAAGTGGCATCTTAAAATGTTCGCCTTGGCCCGCGGCCTGCTCACGTTGGAAGTGAATCCCATTCCGATAAAAACCGCCATGGCTGTTAAAGGCATGATCACCGAAGAGTTCCGCCTGCCTATGTGCCCCATGCAGCCGGAAAACCGCAAAAAACTGATGGCCGCCATGACTGAATACGGCCTGTAATAGCGGTTGAAACAGTAGGGATTAGGCCTCGGAAGATAAAATCTGTAAAATAAAATAATGAAACCTCACCGGGCAGTCGTGCGCGTATTATGCAGATATTTACTGTCCGGTTTTGTTTGCGCGTTTTGTTCTTTGTATCGAAAGCAGTTTATACCGGAAGGGGAATTGTCAACCCAATGAATAAACGCCTGTTCATTTTGTTGTGGTTTACAGGTATGTCGTCCTCCATTGCACTGGCCGAACAACCGGAGGTTTGGGATCTAAGGAGCGATACCTGGGTGGCCACGGATGCCCTGGGACGAGAATTACCCGATTACGAGGAATGTGGATCACCGCGTAACGATCGTTACGTGGGTATGTTTTATTTTCTCTGGCTGGGTGCCCATGGACAGTCCGGTCCGTACAACATTTCCGAGATTCTCGAAGAATATCCTGATGCCGTTCACATGGAAGAGCCGTGGGGACCGCTTCACCTCTTTCATCACTGGGGCGAGTCGGAATGGGGCTATTACCTTTCTAATGATCCTTTCGTGGTCCGCAAGCATTGTCATGCCTTGGTTGATGCGGGAATTGATACCCTCATTTTTGACGTGACCAACGGTTGGACCTATCAGGCCAACTACGAGTTGTTGTGCAGTATTTACCAGCAGATACGCCAAGCCGGCGGACAAACGCCGCAAATATGTTTTTTCGGCCGAACGCATACACTGCAAGAGCTGTACGATAATTTCTACGCCCAGAACAAGTATCCCGAGCTATGGTTTCATTGGAAGGGCAAACCGCTTTATTTGCGTTCCATGGCCTTTCCCGACGATCCCGAGCCCAGTCAACAGTTGCAGGACTTTTTTACCCTTCGCAAAACCTGGGCCTTCAGCCGGGGAGACTGGTTCAGTGACGGCCAGGATCGCTGGTTGTGGTCCGATCACTATCCCCAGGGCATCGGTTGGCACGAAAAGGGAGTTTCGGAAGAGACCTCCGTGTCTATTGCCATGCAGGAAACCTATATGAGTTATC
>CAZMVS010000342.1:0-2914 GCA_964569525.1 uncultured Planctomycetales bacterium | reverse complement strand
CGAGCGGAAGTTACCTCCCGGAGCAAAAAGGGGCGCGTCCCGCCGACTGCTGGAAAACGTGCCTCGGCCAACCGCCCAACCGTTAGCGAAACAGGTTTTCCGAAACCACTTTCGAATTGACGCGGATAATTCATCAGCATATGAACTTTTTTCCCAACCGAAAGATATTGATCCCCGTAGCGTGGAAGGCAGACGAATCCGGGATGTGATTGCTGCAACCCCCAATCGCATCCGTCAAAAGGGGCATCTCTGGTTAGTCGCCAAGGGACCGCATACCCTCGTGTATTGCCAAGTCCTGCTACAGAGGCGGGATACCACAGAGCGAGCCGTTTTCGCAGGCAATCAGCGTGGAGACGACCGTCCCGACGATACACCTATTGAACGCAGCGGAATGACCGGCGTTACTTCCCGGGAAGAATGGGTTTCCACCGGCAGACATCGAAAAATCGAAAATCTCATCCTGGATACAATCGAGAAAGAGCTAAGCGAACAGGCCCAACCATGAACAAAGCAAACCAAAATATTGCCAAGGACGATTATAAAAACACCAACTCCGCCATAGATATGCAACGTATCACCTCCGCGGTAGAGGAAATATTGAAAGCCGTTGGTGAAAATCCCGCCCGCGAGGGCCTGCGGGATACCCCGATGCGCGTGGCCCGCATGTACCAGGAAATGTTTGCCGGCCTCCACCAGGATCCCGAAGAAATCTTACAAACAACTTTCACAGAAAAATACGATGAACTGGTTGTCTTACGTGATATCCCCTTTAATTCCATGTGCGAACACCACTTGATGCCTTTTGAGGGGCTCGCCCATGTCGCGTATCTGCCTGATGGCAAGATCATCGGCGTTTCAAAGCTGGCCCGTGTGGTAGACTCCTTTGCCCGGCGACCGCAGATCCAGGAGCGAATGACCAATCAGATTGCGGATATTTTGATCGAAAGCCTGGCTGCCAAGGGCGTAGCGGTGATCATCAAGGCCACCCATTCCTGTATGACCTGCCGCGGTGTAAAAAAAGCGGGCAGCTTCATGGTCACCTCCGCCTTGCGTGGCTTGTGTAGATCCGACGCCCGCACCCGTAGCGAAGTAATGACTCTGTTGGGAGAGGGTGGCCACCATTGAACAAGGTAAGCATAAAAGCCCGATAATCTCCGATTTTCATAAAATTTCCGTGGACATTATTTCATCAGTAAATCCGCACGGTTACGACGTTGTCTATTTCCAACAATGCAATTTCTTACCAATTAGAAAGATAAGTACCAACACCTTGCCGAAAGATTTGTCCAGCGACATGCCGTTATAATCCGCATATCCCCCCAATTCTGACTGTTTCGCCTAACCCTCTGAAAATAAATAATTTGCGCTCATTGGTTGAATACATCCCCACTCGCTTCGACCTCGGTATGCGCTCTGCAGGCTTTATCAGCGGAAAGGCTTTTATAAGGTGCTTTCTGGAGGAGGAAAAGCATGAGCGAGATTTCCGGCATCCAGGGTCTGCCCATCAATAGTATGCCTGTTACAAATCAGGCGCTCAGCGGCGGGCAAAATACGGCGGCAACAAACAATGCCCAGCAAACCACCGCCGGTCAGGCATTAAGTTCGGTTTCATCGACACTAACCAGCCAGTCGGCCGGCACCTTCATGAGCACCGAGCTTACCGCGGCCAATAATAATCAATTGCTCGGGGCCGTATTGTTAATGCTCCTGGCAGAGTACATGAAAAGTGATGACGATGAGGACAAGAAGAACCTGCTCGGCATTATGGGCCTGCTGATAGCTCAACAGCAAAATTCAAACAGCCATATGTTGGTAAGTAATTCCATGAATTTGGAAACGGTACAGATGCAGGGATCGGCCGGAGCTTACAATGGGTCCTCCGCCAACTTTCAACAAGCTCCCCAGGTTGACGCCGGTTCGGCCGGCCTGGATGTATCAGCGTAATCCAACATAACATTTATGAAACATATCCTCCGCAAGATATGGGGCGGCACCTGCATCATACAACAAAGCCAGAATCAAAAGAACAGCAAGCCCGCACTTAAATAAGTACGGACTCGCTGTTTTTTAACTATAATAGCCGAAACAATAAACCGTTTCGGATCGGCTATTAACGACCTCTGCCATATCCGCCGCCTATGCCACCCATTCCAAGCGGACGCCTCAGACCACCGCCGTAATGCTCCCGCGTAATATCCTGCCATTTCTCCATGTTCAACGGATGCTTTTCACTGGCTTCCAGGGCTTCTTCCAACCATCGAATAGCACTGCGGATTTCCCCGGCCTCAACCTCTCCGTTACAATCCTTGTCCATTAGGTAAAATCCCGGAGAGCGGAAGGGACGCTCTGTCCGTCGGGCGTCCCGCCGACCGCGGATCCAATCCCGGCCCATCCCAGAACGTGGACCATAACCATAGCCGCGCCCCCTGCGCAATTCTCCATGGGGACGATAGGGGCGTTCTCTGAACTTCCCGAAACCCCGATGCCTTTCTATTTCCTCGCGGACAATCTTTCGGATCTTATTCTCCAGTTTCCGATAGTCAGGCCGGTCCTTATCCCAGCCGGAATTCCTTTCCACCTTCCGCTCCCTCTCTGCCTTCCATGCTTTCTCCCCTTTCCGTTCGGTCTTGGCTTTTCCGCGTTCTGCCCGCCGTTCTTTCTCACGGCGAGCTTCAGACCGTTTCGCATGCAGCTTTTTGTGGAACTGCTTGAACTCCTCCCGGTCAACCACTCCATCTTCATTTTTATCCATACGTTCGAATACATACGCTCTGTCGGGGACTGCCTGACGATGAACCTGTTTTTTCTCACCCCAATCTTTTTCACCGTCTCGACCATGCCTGCCTTCTTTTGCGCTGGCTGCGGAAACCATCCCCAGCATACTGAAAGCAACCACCATAATCAGTCCTTTTCG
>CAZMVS010000341.1:0-10570 GCA_964569525.1 uncultured Planctomycetales bacterium | reverse complement strand
CTCGATCCCCAGGTATTCACTAAAAGCCTTTTCGTAATCCTCCCGCTTGAATCCGGGATTGCGACACTGCACCTTGGAAAAAAGACATTCCTCGGTAGTCAACAAGGTTCCCTGCCCGTCGCTGTCAATGGCCCCGCCTTCAAGCACCATGGGCTCGCCGTTGTCCGGACGCTTGGCTTCCACCAACGGACAACCGCTGATCCGCTCGAAAACTGACGGCACCTGTTGATCTTGCTGGTAATTGGAATATTTGGCCCAAGCATTGAAATACCATCGCACCCATTCGATCCCGTCGGCGCAACAAACCGCCGTCGGCCCGGAATCGCGAACCCAACTGCGATCATTAGGCACCACGTGCAAGCGATAATTTTCCTTGACGTGATTCCGCTTCAAAAAGTCGCCGGCATTGTCCGCCACATTTTGATTGTGGCAGAGAATCTCTACCCCTTCCCGCTCCGCCAGCAAGCGGACAATCTCTGCATAACACCATCGCACCACCTCCAACTTGCCCGGAAAATCAGGCTCATGATGCGGCCAGGCGATCCACGTCGCCGCGTGCGGTTCCCATTCCGCCGGCATACGCCTGTTTGGATTATGCTGTTCGGAATAACTCATGAATCGTCGGACTGAATAAAACGTTGGGTAATCGGTTGATAGGCATCAATTCGGCGGTCACGAAAGAAAGGCCAATTCCGGCGTACCTGCTCCATGTACCGCCGACTGCACTGGGCCACCAAAACCTCGGCTTCGCCCGTACCTGCCTCCGCCAAATTACGCCCGAAAGGATCGCAGATAAACGAGCGACCGAAAAACTCGATCCCCGCCGTCCCTTCTTCGGGTTCATGACCAACACGATTGGTGGCCCCGACATAAATTCCGTTGGCGATGGCATGACCCCGCTGAACCGTTTGCCAGGCATCAACCTGGGCCTCTCCGAATTGTTCCTTTTCTTCCGGATGCCAGCCGATGGCCGTCGGATAAAACAAAACTTCCGCTCCCTGTAAGGCCGCGATCCGCGCCGCCTCCGGGTACCATTGATCCCAACAGATCAACACCCCCACCTTGGCGTAACGCGTCTGAAAAACCCGGAAGCCCGCCCCCTGGCCGTAAGCATCGCCCGGCGAAAAATAAAATTTTTCGTAATACATCGGGTCGTCGGGAATGTGCATCTTGCGATAAACACCCAGCAACGTGCCGTCCGCATCAATAACCGCCGCCGAATTGTGATACACCCCAGGCCCACGGCGCTCAAAAAGCGGAACGATGATCACCACTTCCAATTCACGCGCAATCGGTTGGAAGGCCTCCGTGCTCGGCCCGGGAATCGGTTCCGCTAATTCAAACCGCTCCTCCGCCTCCACCTTGCAAAAATACGGGCCGTTGAACAGCTCCGGCAGGCAGATCACCTGCGCTCCGCGCCCCGCCGCTTCGCGCACACCGGCTACGGCCCAGCTCATGTTGGCCGACCGATCCTCGACACAACCGTATTGCACCAACCCGATTTTAAAAGAATCGCCCTGCATATCGTTTACGGATAATCCTTGATAAGCGCTGAAGGTAAACAAAAACGACCGGAACTCAACCTCGGCATAACGCCGACAGCAAAACGCTCACCTGCTTTTTGTTTACTTTATCTCAGGCTCAAGCCCTTCCCAGCGATGCGACTTACAGGCGGCCATGATCTGTTCAGCCAGCTCCAAGGCTGCTACGCCGTCCGCCGCGCTGACCTCCGGCTCATCACCGGTTTTCATACTGTGTAAAAACGACTCCAGCTCCGCCCGCAACGGCTCGGCATCGTCAATCTGCAAAGGCTCAACCTTGACCATGGATCCGAAATCCGTCCCCGCCAACTGCGAAAGATCCTCTACATTTTTTTCCCGGGCCAGCTTCAATAAATCCAGGTTCGCGTCCTTCTTGATCGCCACACCGTTCTTTTTCTGATAGTCCAACGAGACGTAAGACTCCTCGCTGAACACCCGGATCTTTCGCTCCGTCTTCAAAGCCAACCGCGACGCCGTCAGATTCACCACGCATCCGCCGTCAAAAGTCACCCGGGCATTTACGATATCTTCCGATGGGGCCAACACGCTCACCCCCGCCGCCTCCACCCGAATCGGCCGGGCCTTGACTATGTGCAAAATAATATCGATATCATGAATCATCATGTCCATAACCACGCTGATGTCCGCCGAGCGGAACGTGAACGGACTGATCCGATGAACCTCAACAAATCGCGGTAACACGTTCAAACGATTCATGGCCCGCACCGCCGGGTTGAACCGCTCCGTATGCCCCACCTGCAGAAGGGTATTATGCTTGTTGGACATTTCCAGCAAGGCTCGCCCGCTCGCCGAATCTGGAGCCAGCGGCTTTTCAACCAAAATCGCCACGCCGTTCTCAATCAACGGGGCCGCCACTTCCGCATGCGCCACCGTCGGCACCGCGATACTGGCCGCCTTGATCTTCCCGACCAGCGGCCCAACACTTTCAAATGCCTGCGTGTTGAACTCCGCGGCGATCTTACGGGCCTTTTCGAAATCCTTATCCACCACGCCCACCAATCTTGTCTCCGGCATTTCGCTATAAATGCGAACATGGTGGCGGCCCATGCGACCGGTTCCTACAACGGCCACGGGAATAGGCTCATTCATGCTTCGTTCCCCCCTTCCTGCTCATTGGTGTAAAAATCCTGCAAATCGGCAGTACTGTCCTGGCGAAGGCTCTCCAAGTGCCGACCGTAAACCCCGTCCCGCAAACTCCGCCGAACGGATTCACACAAATAACGAACCTCCCCGTTGGCTTTCACCCGCTCCTCCAACATCTCCAGGCGATCCATCATCGACGGCCCGTACTCCTCCGCCGCCCGTGAACTGAACAACATCTTGTATGCGTCACGAACTCCGCGAATCTGCTCGTCGGAAAAACCCCACCGCCGCATACCCGTATCATTAAAACTCCGCACCCGCGCCGGATTCCCCTCCAGAATCATGTACGGCGGCACGTCAGCCACCACCCGGGTCATACCCCCGACGTAGGCCATCGTCCCGATGGTCGTAAAATGATGCACTCCGATCAGCCCCCCCATGGTCACCCGGTCTTCCAGATGCACGTGACCCGCCAACTGCACGTAATTGGCCAACACACAATCGTTCCCAACCACCACGTCATGGGCCAGATGCACTCCCACTAAAAAACGGTTATGCGAACCTATTCGCGTCACCCATCCCCCGACTTCCGTGCCTGAATGAACCGAAACGTTTTCCCGGAAAATATTATCCTGGCCGATCTCCGTGCAGGTCTCCTGCCCTTTGTATTTCAAATCCTGCGGAGCCACCCCGATAACCGACTGCGGAAAGAAAATATTCCCCCGGTCACACGTGGTGCGCCCGGCAATCGTCGCGTTGTTATGCAGGACGCAATCGTCCCCCAACACAACACCCGCTCCCACGTAACAGTTCGGACCGATATGGACATTACGCCCTATCTCGGCCGTGGGATCTACATAAGCCGTCTCGTGAATCATGCTCAAATCCTGTCCCCTGTCTCCTCAAAATTAATACCGTTCAGCCATCAATACCCGTTACAATGGATCCGCATCCACCATCATGAATTTGATGTCCGCTTCCGCCACCATTTCGTTGCCCACCCGCGCCTGACAGGCCACATGCCCGGTCCGCGACTTCACCCGGCGGGCGTTGGCCTCCACGATCAACTGGTCCCCGGGCTCCACCGGGCGGCGAAACTTCACCTTGTCCAAGCTCAACAAAACAGCCACCTTGCCCGTGTGTTCCAGCTCCCGCGATAACAGCAAACCACCCAGCTGGGCCATGGCCTCAATGATTAAAACCCCCGGCATGATCGGCCGACCCGGGTAATGACCGGTGAAAAACTCCTCGTTCACCGTCACATTCTTAATCCCCACCGCGTGTTGCCCCGCCTCCAGTTCCACCACCCGGTCCACCATTAAAAACGGATAACGGTGCGGCAGAATACGCTGAATCTGACGAATATCGAAAACCGGCTCAGCGTGAATCTTCTTATCCAACTGTTCCGCCGACTCCAACTCCCGAAGACGACGAACCAACTGATGATTCAAGCTGTGCCCCGATTGGCGGGCGAATATCTGCCCGGAAATAAATTTTCCGAATAGAAACAAATCCCCAATCAAGTCGGCCACCTTATGCCGCACACATTCATCCGGAAAACGTAACTCGTTCTCGATCGGACCGTTCTCTCCAAAAACCAGGATATCCTGATAAGACAGGTGCTTACCCAAACCAGCCGCCTGAAACTGCTCCGCCTCCTGCTCTAAGACAAAAGTCCGTGCAACCGAAATCTTCTGCTCGTAATTCTCCGGCGTGACTTGGATTTTGAAAATCTGCTCCCCGATAAAGCTATCTGAGCCGTAATTCAGATCGTACACAATCTCCAAAACATCTTCGTCCCCACTGGGCGGCGTGGCCATCACGTAACTGCTGCCCTCCGCCACGCGAACCGTTTCCGGAATGCGATACACCCCCCTCGGCTTGTCCAGCGGAACAACCCCCGCCTCTTTCAGCTTCTCCACGAAAAGCCGACAGCTGCCGTCAGTAGAGGGCAGTTCATTCGCGTTAAGCTGAATCTCAATATTGTCAACGCCTAACCCCGACAAGGCGGAAAGACAATGTTCGATTGTCTCGATCTGCACCGTCCCATTGCGAATCGACGTCCGCCGCAACCGCTTCGCCACGTTCTCCACCACTGCCGATATGCGAATCGGCGGCTCCTGATCACAGCGCACAAAAACCACGCCCGTATCCGCCATTGCGGGCACCAGGCGCATTACCACCGGCTCACCGGTAAACATTCCCCGGCCGGCGATCTCTACTTCTCGCTCAATCGTCCGTTGTGGATTCAAGGCGGTCCACTCGTTTGATCAGGTCCTTGATTTGCTCCGCCAGCTGCGGCAGCCGGCGAACCTTCGCCTGTTCCCGTAAATACTGTTTATTGTCAATGGCCGGTATCCCGTTAACCATCGTTCCTTCCGAAACATCCTTCGATATACAACAGCAGGCCGCCGCCACTACGCCATCCCGCAGCTCAACATGATCCCGCACGCCAACCTGCCCCCCGAGAACAACACCTTGCCCCAACACCGTGCTGCCCGCAATCCCACACTGGGCCACAATCAAACAATGCGGACCAATCTGAACATTATGGGCAATCTGCACCAGGTTATCAATCTTCGTCCCACATCCAATACGCGTCATCCCAAATTTAGCCCGATCAATCGTGCAATTCGCGCCAATTTCCACGTCATCACCAATTCCCACCCCCCCAATCTGGGGCACCTTCTCGTGTTGCTCCCCCGTCCACTCGTATCCGAAACCATCCGCCCCGATACTCGTATTCGGATGCACCACCACACGTGACCCGAGAACGCAACACTCCCGCACCACCACCCCGTTCCACAACTCGCTGTCGGCACCAATTCTGCTATCCGCTCCCACAAATACACCAGCGTGCAACACCGCCCGGTCGCCGATCTCAGCTCCCGCCTCAATCACGACGTGTGGACCAATGGCAACCTCTTGCCCGATCTTCGCGGAACTCGCCACCACCGCCGTCGAATGGACTCCAACCGTCGGCCGGGGAATCGGCAAAGCAAATCTCTGCAACACAATTCGAATCGCCTTCGACGGATCCGCCACCAAAATCGCCGGCATGGGCGTCTCCCCGAAACGCTCTCCCACGATTACCGCACCCGCCTTACTGGTACGCAATTGAGGTACGTATTTCTCATGCGCCAGCCAGCTGATCTGCGCCCCCTCCGCCTCCGCCAGACTGTTGACGCCTGAAATACACTTGCCGGCGTCACCCCGAACCACCCCGCCGACCCATTTGGCGATCTCCGCCAAGGTATAACCATTGCTCATGGACGATTCTCGCTTCTCGTAAACCTCTCTGTTTTGTACGAAGCAACAAAACGGTAAGGGTGTTGACCAGCCGGCCTCAAATCACAATCAAATCGCACCCATTCCGCGTGCCGACTTTCTACACCAAAACCACAATTGCCCTGCAATCCAATGTTCCCACGAAACAATCCATCACCGCGAAAACTCCACGGAATTCGCTCCACCGGCTTTGGCAAAATCTGCGTTCAGCTTCGACAACACCTGCTCGGTTAAATCAACCCGCGGACTGGAATATACCACCTTCCGCAAAAATATCTGCTGAATCAACGATTTCACGTCCTGGGCCTCACGCAAGTTCAAATCCTCCTGCGTCATTACCAAGTCCACTCCTTGCGTCTTGGCCACTTCCTCGATCTCCTGCATCATCATCTTGTACGTCTTGCGATACCAATGCAGGTAAGCTTCCGCGATCCGGTCCTGCTCCAACCGCTTCCATACCTCGAAATCATACTGCATCTTCTTCAAATTCTTGCTACGCTTGTAATACTCGGAACTGTCCGGAGCGAAAGCCTCCAAAGCATCTTTTTCCGCCTGGATATTTTTGGCCTTCTCCTCCCGCATCTTGTCTAAATTTTTCATATCCTCCAACCGCTTCTGGTTCAAAACCTTGGTCTGCTCAAACTTGTCAAAAATCTGAACCAGGTTGACGCAGGCTACTTTCGTTCCAGCTGAATCCGAAGAGGACGCGCTCTGTGCAAGATTTACCGTATTCGTCACCGCCCACACAACCGCTGCCGCCAACACTACCGCTATCCAACCCTTACCTTTAGTCATGCCGCTCTCCTTGTACTTGATAATTACAATTCACGTGTCCTTTGTGACAATCTCAGTTTTCGTGTATCAGCCCAAAACAAATGGTCTCGGCATTCCCGTTTTGACTCCAACCGATACATCTAAATAAAGCTCTCGCTGCATCGCGAAAACAGCAGAGCCACTACCCGCCTATCCTCGCGAAGACCCCCATTTAAAAGCCCAACGGCGCATTCCGCAAGCACCCGCTGTCAAAAGCCTGCTAACAACGCTTCAAGGCCGATACCAAGCTGCCAATGAAAAATTTACCCAAGCCGACCAGGTTTAGAAAAATGGAAGACCAATGAAGAAATTGAAGGTCCGCGTGTCGTCCTCGTCCTCATCCACCACGGGTATCGCAAAGTCAAACTCCATGGGCACCGTTCCAAATATCTGCAGCGTCAAACGAACGCCAAAACCAACCGATGCCCGCCAGGAAGATAAACCAAAATCTTCCTCCACCGTCCCCATATCACTAAAAAATACTCCTCGAATAGCCTCTGCATACAGGGGAAAAGAATACTCAACCCCACCGAGAACCATGAATTCGCCACCTACCCGGTTATCCCTGATTCCGTCTCGCGGACTCACCCCCCGATAATCAAAACCCCGCATCGAACCAATACTACCTGCATAAAAACGCTCAAACACCGGAGAATCACCCAAAATCTGGCCCACTCGCCCTCGAACCGTGAACACGCTCTTGCGGCCCTCCTCATCCTCATACACCGGCCAGTGCTGAGAGTAACTCCCAGTCGTCTTGGCATGATAAAAATCTCCAGCCGCTTGCTCCCAACTAAACCTCAGGCGATGTCCCTCGGTCGGTTCATACCGACTGTCCGTCGTGTCATGCAACAGCGAAAGCTTCACCGTGGTCAAGAAATTACTGCCATCCACGTCCCGAATATCTTCCGCCGCCCACGCATCACGATCATTTACTTCCACGTTCTCCATTCGAAACGCGATTTCACCAATCCATCCTTCCAGCCAGCCTTCCTCGAAACGCCGATCGAAACTGAAATTGCCTCCTACCCGCTCTTCGTCGTAACCATCCCGCCCGCGCTCGAATAAGTACAAGCTCGTGCCAAAACCGATAGGCTTGTCCATTAAATAAGGCTCGCGAAAATCAATACGAAACCGGCTCAATTCCGTCCCCGGCTCCAGCGAAATTCGCATAGTCTGACCCGCACCACGAAAACTCTGCCCCTTGAAAAACTCTCCGAAACTTCGCGGCGTATCAAACAGGTCAAAATTCGTATTCTCCAACACAATGTTCCCGATCACCCCGCTGTTACTGCTCGCCCCCACCCCGGCAATAAACTGCGTGGTCTGCGGATTCTCTTCCACCGTCACCAATGCGTCGCGCACCCCCGGCTGATCACCCACCGGCTCAATATTCGCCTCGGTGAAAAGACCCGTCCCTTTCAAACGCTTCTCCGCCTTGCTCATCTCCTCCGTATCAAACGTCTCCATCGGATAGAAACGCAACTCTCGGCGAACACATTTCTCGTGCGTATCCTTGTTGCCACGTACCCGGATGTCCCCAATCGCAAATTGCTCCCCCTCGTTAATGGAAAAGGTCAAAATAACCTCCCCCGCCGTGCTGGAAAACACCCAACTCGTCACTACCTGCGCATAAATATAACCCTGCGAGCCGTAAAGCTCCTTGAGATGCTTCTTGTCCTTCTGCAAACGGGTATCGATCAGGTAATCACCCTCCTCCAAGCTCATCTCTTCAAGCAATTCCTCGTCAGTGAAAACCTCGTTCCCTTCGATGTGCAACTCGCCCATCGCGTATCGAGCCCCCTCGTTGACTCGAAAAATCAACGACAGGTTCTCCCGGGCCACATCCTTGAATTCCAACGTATAACCCACTTCCGCATCCAAGTAGCCGCGGTCGCGATAATACTTCTGCACCATAGCCGCATCACGTTCCGCCTGGTCTGGTTTGAACTGACCCGTCCGAAAGATGGGAATGTATTCCTTCGTGCTAATGATCCACTTCAGCTCGCTGTCCGCATACGCACTATTCCCTTCGAAACGGATATCCCGCACCCGCACCCGTTGATTCTCTATGACGATATATTCCACTACCTGCTCGTCTTCCAGACGCTGCTCGTTGAAACTCACCTCCACATAGGCATAACCCTTCTCCTGGTACAACCGCTCAATCGCCTCTCGGCCTTGGCGAATACCGAACAAACCCAACGGATCCCCCACTGCAAACGGTAGAACCTCCGTCAGGTCATCCCGCTCAAGCTCTTCGTTGCCCACAAACTCGATGCCCGCCACTTCCTTTCGCTCTTCCAGCGAAAAAGTCACCACAATCTCGCCATCCTCTTGCCGAGGCTCCGCCTGAACGTCAAAAAAGCGGCCCGTCCGCAACAGCGCACTGCGATCCCGCTGAACCTGCTCCTGCATATATGGCTGACCCGCCTGGCTACGTATCCGGTTGCGCACGTAAGACTCTGCAATACGCTCCAGTCCTTCGATACGCACCTCCCCTATAATAAGCCCCTCAAAAGCCGACGCCTCCACCGCCACCGGTTCTGCCGGTTTCGTTGCTGCCGCCTGTCCCCGTGCAAATCCCGGAACCATCAGCAACAACGCCCACACCCCCAGCCACCATATCGAGGCACAAGGGGACCATATACGTCTCACCGCTTCTGAAATGTATTTTTGTCGCGCCATGTCCGGGTATCATAAGCCTACCGGCATGACTGTCAAAACCAACACACTTCTTTTTCGACCCCCAGCCTGTGAAATTCTTTTCCCTTCCCTTGCGTTTTGTTGGCCAAAAGGGAAAAATGCTCCAACATGTGCGGCATAGCTGGTATCATCGATTTCCGCGGACGCCCCATCCAAGAAGGCGACTTACGCCGCTTCTGCATGGCCCTCGGCCATCGCGGGCCGGACGATTCCGGCACTTGGATCCAACACCTCGACGGCTTTTCCGTCGGCCTGGCCCATACCCGCCTCGCTGTCATCGATCCCTCCCCCGACGCCGCCCAGCCTATGACCGATCCCCAGAACCGTTTCGCCGTCACCTACAACGGCGAACTCTACAACTACCGATCCCTGCGAAAAGAACTCACCACGGCACCTCGAACCCGCTCCGATACCGAAATCGCCCTGCTCGCCTGCATGGAATGGAACACCCACGCCCTCGAAAAATTCGACGCCATGTGGGCCATGGGTTTCGTCGATAGCCAAAACAGAACCGGCCACCTCTCCCGTGATCCCTTCGGCATCAAGCCCCTGTATTACACCTACTCCAATCACCGCCTCATTTTCGCCAGCGAACTAGCCGCCCTGACCACCTACCCCAATTTGCCCCGCCAAATCGATCCCGATGCCCTCGCTACGTACCTCAACCTCGGCTACATCCCCCAACCGATGACTATATACCGTCACATTCACAAGCTGCCCCCCGGCCACCTGCTCCCCTTCGATCAAAACGGGCCGGCCGAACCGGAGGCCTACTTCCGCCTCGCCGATCCCACTGAATCCCCACCAACCTACCCCGAGGCCTGCTCCGAACTCCGCCAACGCATCCTTCAGGCCGTTGACCGTCAGACCGTCTCCGACGTCCCCCTCGGGGCCTTCCTTTCCGGCGGCGTAGATTCCTCCATCATCACCGCCGCCCTCGTCCACACCGGCCACAAAGTCAAAACCTTCAGCATCGGCTACCGCAAACACCCTCGCTATGACGAAACCCATTTCGCTCAATTGGCCGCCGATCACCTCGGCACCGAGCACCACGTATTTCCACTCGAATTTCAGGACATCCTCAACACCATAGAACCCGCCCTCGCTCACCTTGGCGA
>CAZMVS010000340.1:0-9288 GCA_964569525.1 uncultured Planctomycetales bacterium | reverse complement strand
GTTTCATGTCATCTTCAAAATAGGTGGTCCAACGGTGTTGCCGCTCTCGTCGGCTGAAAGCCACACCGTCACCACATCCACTCTGCAAAAACAAGCTCGTCAAAAGCGCCGCCAACATGATCCAATGTTTCATGAGTTCAGCCTTTCTTGCAGGAAATAATCGGCAGGTTTCCCGTTACAATCTTTCGCGGTGGCCGCGTCGGTAGGTGATGTTCGTGTGCCGACTTCCGCCCCGCAAACTCGTGGGCCATTTCCCGAGAGTGTTTTGTTCAGCACCGGTAGTCACCGGTCAAACAGGCATCCAAAGCGGAAGCATTCTAAGGCGAAGTTCCCCGCGGTGTCAACGAAGAATCGGATTGAGACGGAACGGGAAACTTTAAGTACGGGCTGATTTTTTGTGTCGTCTTGGGGCCGATGCCTCGGATGGCTCGCAAGTCGTCCGGATGCCGAAAAACCGCCGAAACTTTGCTTTCAGGATGAACTCCGCGCTCGTGGCGATATTGAACAATCCTCTTGGCCTTAACCTCCCCGATGGCCGGCAGACAAGCCAGTTCCTGCCAACTGGCTGTGTTCGGATCAATCCTCTGATCAATTTGCCCTGCCCTTTCCCGGTTGATTAGGGCTTGATGATCAATGAAAAACGGATAATAAAATCGGGCCAGCAGGGAACCTCCCAGAAGAAGCCCCAGAAAAAGATAACAGAGCAAATGCCCCGCCCGCGGAATATATACTTTCTGATGAGTTTGTGCTGTGTCAGAAAAATCTCTGGGCATGCATACCGTCCACGATAAAAATCAGCAACCACGCCGCGTCTTTTGTTATTCGAGCATGGCGAGCAAATGCCGCCGCGAACTCATCTTTCAGTACTATTTATTTTGCTGGTTAGGTGGTTTGCGTAGCAATCGGTGAATCTCGCTTCGAAAATCCTGCAAGACCTTATACGCCGGCTTGGGCTGCATATTCGCTTTGCACAGTCCGCCGCTGGGAATCAGGCCTTGTTTGGGACGATCCGCCAAATCCTGCCAAGTGATACTTTCGACGAAAGGCTTGCTCAAGGCGATGGTGCAGAATTCCTTGAGCCATTTAGCTTGGACCGTCTCGTTCCAAGGTTTCCACCATTGGCCCCCTGTGCTGCCCGGGGCATTACTTTCCACGGTCGACGGGACCTGTACCGCGGTGATATGAAGAGGCTTGCCGAGGTTCCCCAGTCGGTCCAGCTTTTCCGAAATTTGGAACATGTCCCGGATATAATGGCCATTTGTGGCTGTTCCGAAAATGAACTGCAGCCCCAAAGCATCAAAGCCGATTCCGCTTTGAACCACCATGTCCGCGTATAGCGTAGGCGGTATGGTCCGCTGGTTCCGGGCAAAATATTCCCCCCACGGAGAAACCATATCCACCACCACTTGGGACTGACTGGCCAACTGCTTGACCAGCGAAACCGTGGTCCGGGTCAATTCCATCAATTGTTCAAAGTTCAGGTTGAAGGTGTTTTCCGCATGGATTCCACTCAACACGTTCCATTGCTGCACGTACGGGTTGTAGCGCTCGACAAGTTGGCGGGTATGCGTAAATAGCACATTGCGGATTTTCTCAAAACTGTCCACCTGCTCAAGCAGCCAATGTGGAATTGTGTTTGGATTGAAAGAAACCAGTGGACCCATTTTGATGGGAATTCGATGTTGCGTCAGCCATTCAATCCAGGCGTCGAATGGCCGCCAGTTCATCTCTCCCTTTTTCGGTTCCAACGCCCGCCAGGGAATGGGTAAATAAACAAAATCTACCGATTCCCGCAGCCGTTCCCGGTAGGCCTCGGAGGTGTTGGCTAAATCAACAACGCACCCCACCGTCCGCCGATTAAAGGCTCGAACCTGTTTGCGACGTATTAGCAGCAGATCAGCGTGGTAATGAGTGAGCTTTTCGCCCGCTAGAAACGATCCCTTGAGCGCTTCACGGGCGTATTTGCTCCGTTCCGACGGGGCATCTGTTTTTAAGGCCTCCACGAACAGATCACGGGCCTTGTCCAGCTCGGCATTAAGGGGTTCGGCTCCTTCGTAGTCGAACAATCCCCAATCCTCTCGCTTGTGATGCAGGCGGGTCAGCCGGCCACGGGTCAGCTCCGTCTCCAAATGGTAGGGCCCTTCCCGCTCCATTAGTCGACCGGTCTCCAGCATGACCGTTTCGCAACCTGGAATCGGCCAAAGCAGCGCAAGACCAGCTGGTCCCTCAATCCGTTTGTTGCAGATTACTCGGGATTTTTCAAAGGCGAGTTCAGCAGCCAAGGGAATGCCGTCATTGCCTACCAGGTATGCTCCAGATAGGTCAATTCCCTTACTGTTTTGGTTTTTAGCATCAACGTCAAAGCAAAGCATGGGCGGTTCCGAATAATATTATGAAACTATGAATCCGATTATAAACCCGCCCCGGGCTGAACTTATAATACGCCATCCCTTTTTTTTATGCTTCAACATTAATGCCTAGTGAGCATAATACAGAAGATGGACGCAGGTAACAAGTTTTATTACTCACCCTTTACGAGTCGAGGGTTGGCCTTCTCCTTTTTTTCCGGCCACTGCTCGAAAAGCAAGGACACCCCATTCAGTCATATGTCCGTTTTTACTGCAATCCTTGTGTCCACTTGCCTCGACGCTTCCCCTCAATTGATTAAATCAAGAAATCGCATCAAATACAGCAATCCTCAAAACGGAGGAGATTCAATCATCGGTCTATCGGCAAATGAGCCAGATGTTATTTGGGTTATGAATTTCCTCCGTTACAACAGGCCCGAAGCTGACGATCCCTCGTAATTCAAAAGAGATAACACATTCCTCCATAATCGACAAGCGCCCGCTTCCACCGTTGCCACAATCTGCTATAAAATGAGGCTACGGGGATTCACATGGGCACGACTCAATTACAGGAAAGTAAACGGATAATATCACCATGGTCGGCATCGCAACGGGCTGCTCTACGCCGCTGCCTTTTGCGATGGTATGCCCGGAACCAACGGGACCTGCCCTGGCGGCGGAGGGAAGGTGACGGCTATGCCCAAATGATCGCCGAGTTCATGCTCCAGCAAACACAGGTGGCCAGGGTAGTCGAATATTACCATCGCTTTATGCAACTCTTTCCCTCGGTGCACCATCTTGCCAAAGCCGACCTCGACCAAGTGCTCCAGCTATGGGCCGGTCTGGGTTACTATGGCCGTGCACGAAACCTGCACCGGGCGGCACAACAGATTGTTCGAGATCATTCCGGCCGAGTACCCTCCAACGTCCATGAGCTTGAAAAACTTCCCGGGATCGGACGCTACACTGCCGGGGCCATCGCTTCTATTGCTTTCGATACCCGGGCCCCGGTTTTGGACGGGAATGTGGCCCGTGTACTGCTCCGATTGATCGGTTGGGAGGCGAGAGCTGATGATTCGCAAATGCGACAACAGCTATGGAAATTGGCCGATGAACTTTTGCCCAAGAAAAAAGTCGGCGACTTCAACCAGGGTCTCATGGAATTGGGCGCTTCCATTTGTTCGCCGAAAAGTCCTGATTGTCCGGCCTGCCCGCTGAACAGGTTTTGCACCGCGTTCGCATGGGATCTCGTAAAAAGAATCCCTCTTCCTAATGCTCGAACCCGAATGCTTGAAATGGGTGTCGCCACCGCCGTATTGCGCTGTGGAAAACAGCTGTTGTTTGTCCAACGTCCTGCTGACGGTTTGTGGGGCGGATTATGGGAATTGCCCGGCGAAACGTTGAACAACGGCGAATCACCGCGAACCGCGCGCAATCGCCTGCGCAAAAGATTGCCCGCTGATTGTCGTTTGGCGACAAAACCAGTTACTACGGTTCAACGACAACTGACCCATCGCCAAATCACTTTTTATCTTTACCAGGGAACGTTAAAAAGACCCAAGCTAAAACATATTGAAAATAGCCTTCAAACAAACGGCTGTCGTTGGATTTCCCGTGATCAAGTGGGTGAACTACCAATCAGCCGAGCCTGCCTCGCCCTCTTGCAAGCTTTGGACAACGCTCTTGCAATATCATGCAATCCTTGAACTCTAATAGTTTTTTTACAGTCCCTTTATTCTTCTTTTGGATTTTTTGTCTCTTGAATCAGGAACTTGCAAAGGTTTTCTTCATCCGTGCGGTGGTAAACCGTCTGGTGCGGGAAGGGGATCTCAATCCCTTCCTGGTCGAAGCGTTTTTTCAACCGATAGAGCATGGCCCGCTTGATGTCCCACTGCTTTAAGGTTTTGGTCTTGAGAAGTATTTTAAAAACGATAGCCGAATCGCCGAAAGCGTCCAATCCCAGCATGGTCGGCTCTTCCAGAATTAAAGGACCAAAATCCGGATCGTTATACAACTCATCGGCCACTTCCATGATAACTGACATGACGTGATCCGCATCTTCGTTGTAGGAAACACCGATATCCAACGAAACCCGCGACCATTTATGGGTCATGTTACTGACTTGGGTGATCTGACCGTTGGGAATAAAGTGGGCAACCCCCTCCAGGTCACGCAGCACGGTTACCCGCAAAGTAATTCGTTCGACCAGGCCTGCTAAATCTCCGATCTTGACCACGTCGTTTATACCGTACTGGTTCTCCATAAGAATCATAAATCCGTAAAAGTAATCGCGGATCAGGTTCTGAGCCCCGAAGGCCACCGCCAAACCGACGACGGCCACTCCGCCCATCAAAGCCGTGATGTCCACTCCCAGTTCCGGAAGAATGATTAGGATGGCCCAGACAATGATCACCACGGTGGTGGTGTTATGAAAAACACTGGACAGGGTCTTGGCTCGATTCTCCCGTTCCTCCGCCGAGCCTCGTTCCGTTCGTTTAGCGATAAAGCGAATGATGCGCTTATCCAGAACTCGCACCAATCCTAACAACACCAACGCGATAATAATGGTTCTGACGATTACCTTAAGCACCTCCGGCCCACGCTCCCGGAACCACTTCGTAATGTTGTATAAAGAAAAAGGATTCTGGAAGACTTCCAGTTGTTCTTGGGCCTCTTCGAGTTCCGCCTTGGCATCTTCCAGCTTATCCCGGGCAATAACCAAGTCCGCTTTACGTTGGGCCTTTAGTTCTTTTAGTCGCCCGATTTCATCTCGGTGTTTTTCTGTCTCCTGACGGGCTTCGTTGCTCCATTGGCGGGCCTCGAAAATCTGAGACCATAACTCGTCAATCTTTTCCTGCGGGGCGCCCTCGGCCGAAAGCTTGCGAACCTGCTCGCTTAAAGTCTGTTCAGTCTGTCGGGCATTTTCCCCTTTCTGTTGGATTGTTTGTAAAAGCTGTTGTTCCAATTCGATGTTTTTATCCAGCTCGGCAATCTGCTTCTTGATTAAATCAAGCTCTGTTTGAGCCTCTTGAACCGCCGTTTGCTGCGCCTGGACTTGCTGTTGGGCCTCTTTTTCCTCTTCGCTGATTTCTTCGGCCGGTTGTTGATCCTGCTCTGCCGGTGGTTGCTCGCCCGGCATGTCAACACTTGGCAGGGGAGTGGTCGGTGCACTCGGGGCCGGGGCTTCTTCGGCCGGAACCTCCTTTTCTTTCGGCTCTTCCGGTTCCACCGGTGGGGCCGGGGCACTGGCCACCGGCTTTTCCGGAGCGCTGGCTGGTTGTGTGGCAGGCTGGCTGGCCGGTTGCGTGGTGGCGCCCAGTTTCTTCAACACTTCCTCGTCGTTTTTTATTTGCTTACGCAGTGTCTCGATTTGTTGCTTAAGCGCTTGCTGCTCCTTGAGAGTCAGTTCCAGGCGATCCTTGGTCAGCTGCCATCGCTTTTGCAAATCCCCAATTTTATTCTGCAGCTTGGCCGCCTCTTCCTTCTTCTGCCCTTGCTCCTTGAGTTCCTCAAGCTTTTCCTGCTGTTGACTCAATTCTTCATCGAGTTTATTGAATTCTTCTTCCGCAACGGTGTACTCGCTCTTGCCGTCTTTGCCCTTAAGCTTTGTTTCCAGTTCTTCCAACCGCTGCTGGTTATCCTTAATGGATCGCTTCAGACTGATGATGCGCGCCGCCGTGGAGGGCTCCTCCGGTGCCGTCTCCGCCGGGCTTTCGCTCCCGGCGGATTGTGCTTTTTCCTGGGGAGAAGGTTTGGCGACAGCCTCTCCACTCTGAAAAAAAGCGCACCAACTCAGCAAAAGCAAAACACCTATAAGGCAGTGTCGAAAACGCATGGTTATTCCCCGAATTTGAAAAATTGGCTTATTCGATACTGATAAACCGCGGATTGTCAAATAATACGGCCGCCCTTACAAATCTCTCATTGTCGCATCCTATCCACTCGCTTGGGCTTTACAAGCTTTTTCCCGCTTACATGCTCAAAAAATGGTTCGTGTTTGAAACAAACGGCCAAAGGAATCATTTTTTGGCTGCCGATGCCTTGTTCTGGAGTCAACCTCAAGTAGCTCTGGATTGAATCCCCCTCGGCACTACCATGAAAATCGCCTCTTCCCGAATGACTCTGTTTGAGTCAGGCAAAGGCCGAAACAGCTGAAATACGCTTGTGGTGGATCGTTTCTGTCGATAAGATTCTTTGCTTGCCGGCATATGAGCTGATTCGTGAGGCTGGCGACATTTTCGCCTCATCCGCCAATTTCTTCAGGGCGGCCGAAAATGCTCTTGTAGTGATTCGAATGGGAGTTTCAATGGAGCCGTTGACCTCTTTTCAACCGGGTGTCGGGGCAAATCGCGACGAAATACACCTGCTGTTTACCTGTGCCGGGCGGCGTGTGCAGTTAATCCAGGCTTTCATCCGGGCAGCCCGCTCGTGCCAGCTGAAACTGGTTGTCCATACCGCCGACGCCGTTCCTTGGGTGGCCGCCCGCTGCGTGGCTGACAAAGCCCATGTCATCCCCCCCATCGAGTCCGCTGAATACATCCCTCATTTGATGGAAATCGCCCAGCGGGAAAAAATCGATCTTGTGATCCCCACGCTTGACCCCGAATTGATCAAACTGGCTCGGGCCCGCGAACAGTTCGATCAGGTGGGCTGCGGCGTGCTGATCTCCCCTCCCGAAGTCATCGAAATTTGCGAAGACAAGATAAATACTTACGAGTTTTTAACCCACCACGGAATCTCCACGCCCCGCACTTGGTTGGCAGAGGATTCCCTCGCTTGGACTTGCCACCAATTCCCCTATTTTCTCAAACCTCGCACCGGAAGTGCCAGTAAAGAGAACTTTATGCTTCGCAATCGGGAGGACCTCCAAACCTTGGTCCCCTATCTTAATAATGCGATTATTCAGGAATTTGTTCCCGGGGTGGAATATACGCTGGATGCCTATACCGGATTGGACGGCCAACTACGCTGCATCGTCCCCCGTCGCCGACTGGAAATTCGTGGGGGAGAAGTGACTCGTTCCCTGACGGTTAAAGACCAGAACATCATGCAAATCGGAGCTCAGGTTATTGAGGCTCTAGGGCATTGCCGAGGAATGATTACCATACAGCTTATTATGACGCCCGACCGTCAAGCAAAGGTGATTGAAATCAATCCCCGTTTTGGTGGCGGGGTTCCTCTGGCCATCCATGCCGGGGCGGATTTCCCCCAATGGCTGTTGAGCGAATGGCAGGGCCATCAACCACAAATCCGCTTCGACAATTTCCAGGATGGAGTGGCCATGTTACGTTACCATCAAGCCTTTTTCGTTGATGAGCATGGAAACTTTACGTAAATTGATTTTTTTGATCGATCCTGTCTTGTTTTTACCCGTATAATCTTGAGGGTTATCGGTCGTCTTTCATTGGATTGCCAGATGGCTGCAATACAGCTTACCGGTATCCGGGTCGTGGTTTTTGACTTGGATGACACCTTGTATCCGGAGCAGGCGTTCGTGTTCAGCGGTTTTAAGGCCGTTGCTGATTGGCTGCTACGGCGAGCGGCGTGTCCTTTTGATCCCGCTGCTCGCATGCGCCAAATCTTTACCAACGGGGATCGCCGGCATGTGTTCGACCAGGTGTTGGAAGAACTGAACTATGGCGATGCCCAATCTATGATTCAATCCATGGTGGAAACATATCGCAACCACCGCCCGGAGATCCGACTCTTTCCAGATGCCGAACATGTCCTGCGGCTATGGAAAAACCAATTTCAGTTAGCTTTGATCAGTGATGGTCCTTGGCAAATGCAAAAAAACAAGGTTGAAGCCCTCGGGTTACCGGGACGATTGGATCCCATCCTGCTGACCGCCCAATGGGGTGAGGAATATGCCAAACCTCATCCATACTCGTTCGAGCTTGTTCAGCAGACGACCGGTCGTCAGGGTTCAGCCTGTGTTTACCTGGCGGATAACGTGTCCAAAGATTTTATTGCCCCTCGCCTGTTAGGTTGGCGAACTGTCCGGATTCGTCGAGAAGATGGAATCTATGCCGCATTGGAACCCCCTATAGAAGGTCAACCGGAGTTCGAGGTTACCAACTTAAAGCAAATAAGCCTTAGTTATTAAATATTAGTATATTACATCAATTAAACCTCTTTTTGAAGGTTTGAGATTCCGGATTTTTGGTCTGAGTACTCAACTGAAAAGGTTGTGAATACTTGTCAATCACAAAAACCGCTAACTCAAGAGAACTCTGTGACGATCAAAACGATATTTAAATAGGTATCGGATGTTCATAGCGAGCTGTATTTTCTGCAATTTCTTATCTTTCGCGTCTCAACAGCGCTGTATATGGATGCCGATAACTATTTGTCCGAATAGTAATTATACGCCCCAGCAATGGAGTACCGGCTCGGTGGAAAGCCGGGGGGCGGTTTTTTTAGTTGATTGGGGATAAAGGGCTTGTGCGCTGATTTCCGTTAGCCCAGGCTTGGGTTGTTTCCCCTGAGAGATAGGATCTGATGAGGTTTATAAAACCCTCTTATTTATACCGCTTATCCCAAAGGGGAAAGTTACTGGGGATATTAATGCTCGTTGTTTTGTGCCCCGGGTGTGTTTCTCCTTGGTGGAATTCTTTTCTGAATCCGACAAAGTTGGGTAACTTCCGGGAAAATCGGGTCACCGAAATCTTACGCAGCGTTAGTTTCCGGGATAAACCTTCGGGCATCGCTGGAGCGGAGGATCCCAAGCCGGAAGACTTGGTAGCTACGGTCGAACCTTATCGCGTCGGCCCCGGCGATGTGCTCGATGTTCGTATTTTGGATTTGCTTGCCCCTGACACCGAAGCTCAGTTCCAACCACGTATTGATGAATTAGGCCGAATTGTTGTCTCACAAATCGGGCGCGTCCACGTTGAAGGCATGACCACCATGGAGGTGGAAGAAGAATTAAAAGAAAGGG
>CAZMVS010000339.1:0-21420 GCA_964569525.1 uncultured Planctomycetales bacterium | reverse complement strand
TACAAAAGATCCGGATACCGGCGATTACAACGTGGGCATGTACCGCGTGCAGGTTTTCGGCCCTAAGCGTGCCGCGGTCCATTGGCATATCCATCACGACGGAGCCCGCATCTTTCGCAAATACGCCCAACGCAACGAGCCCATGCCCTTGGCCATCGTTTTCGGTGGCGAACCGGTATTAACCTATGCCGCCACTTGCCCGCTGCCGCCCAACGTCAGCGAATTACTGTTCGCCGGTTTCTTGAATCAAGGCGGCATCCCCATGGTGCCCGCCAAAACAATACCCCTGCAAGTGCCCGCCAATGCGGAGATCGTGATCGAAGGTTGGGCCGACCCGAAGGAGAAATTCATCGAAGGGCCCTTCGGAGATCATACCGGCTTTTATTCATTGTCCGGCCCGTACCCCGCCTTTACAGTCAGCGCGATCACCCATCGCCGCAAGGCAATTTACCCGACTACCATCGTGGGTAAACCGCCCATGGAAGATTACTACATGGGCAAAGCCACCGAACGCATCTTTCTTCCGCTGCTGCAAACGGTGGCCCCCGATATCATTGATTACAACCTGCCCATGTTCGGCGCGTTCCATAACTGCGCTTTTATCAAGATTTGCAAGGAATATCCGTACCAGGCCCACAAGGTGATGCATAGCATCTGGGGTGCGGGACAAATGATGTTCAGCAAATTTATCATCGTGGTTGATGAACACGTGGACGTGCACAACGAACAGGACGTTTTATTTCACCTCGGAGCCAACGTCGATCCCCGCCGCGATACGGTTATTGTAGACGGTCCTCTCGACGTGCTCGACCATGCCGCCCCCCTCGAAGGCGCGGGCAGTAAAATGGGCCTCGACGCCACCCGCAAAATCCCCGGCGAAGGGACCATACGCCGCTGGCCGATGGAACTCGATATGCCCCAGGAAATCAAGGACGTGGTTACCCGTCGCTGGTCGGAATTCGGTTTGGATTAGAACATATTCATAAATGTGATTTGTTTCCTCCCCGACGTCACTGCGAATAAAATGGATGTCATTTCGAGTGGAGAACAAAATGCCGACAAGGCGTTTTGTTCGTAGGGAGAAATCTTTAACCTCTGCAAACCTGATTTGTCGGACAAACTGAAACAGCTCCAAGATTCAGGAAAAGGCGATGTGACTCAAAGACACGTCCCGATCCCGACAGTAATCCACCAGCATATGTATGTACGTATCCCGCAGGTGTGTTTCCGAGCCCAGGCCGAGATCCTTCTGGATCCGCCGAATGCGTTCCTCATCGTCCGCTTCGATTTCCACGTAATGACCGAGGTAAGGCAATTCATCCAATTCCACCTGCCCGCCGTGCAACTGCCAAGTCTCCCGCCATTTCTCAAAACAAATGAACTCCACAAAACCCAGTCGCTGTAATAGCGAGCGCGTCGCTTCCGGATCGTCGAGCATGGTTTGCAATTCTTCCCGTTTTTTATGCTCACCCGCCAGGCGCGGCCCCTTGTACGTCAACGTAGCGGAAACCTGTTGACCTTGCTCATTCCGGCAAACCCGTACCCGCAAACCCTGGTCCGAAGCCAACAGCGAACGATCCGTCTTATCAAAAATATGATTCGTTTCCTTGACCCGGCTGACATAATGCCCGCCGTGTTCCGTTAATTTCTCCCGGATTCGCTTATGATCCGTGACCTTGAGCTTAGCCTCTATTTCCATATCTACTTGCGCACTCATCAATACACCTGCTTTTAAGCTGTTATCCGCGTCCCCTGGATATTGCGCACTACAATAAAAACCGCCTGAGACAACGGCTTCTTTCCCGCCCGTAGCGCTTTTTATTCACTTCGCGACAATGTTAACCATACGACCTGGAATACAAATAATTTTATGCACGGTCTTACCGGTCAGCGCGGATTCTATTTTTTCGTCTGCCTGGGCCAGCTTTTCCATTTGCTTCTGGTCCTGAGCCGCCGCGCCGGGCATGGTGATCCGCGAACGAACCTTGCCGTTGATCTGTACCGGAATCTCAACTTCCGGATCCACACAAAGCTCTTCTTGATAGATCGGCCAATCTTCGTGAGCCAGGGGACGCTGCCATTTTTCTCCGCACAACCGCTGCCATAGTTCCTCGCACAAGTGCGGGGCCACGGGGGAAAGCAATTTCACAAACGCCTCGGCCACCTGTCGCGGAACATGATTACCTTTCAAGGCGTTGTTCATCTCAATCAACGCCGCAATGGCCGTGTTGAAGCGCAACCCTTCCATATCTTCTGTGACCCGTTTGATGGTCTTATGCATCAAGCGCTGGGGAGCGTCATCCGGCGATTCTTCGCTGATTCGCAGTGATCCATCGTCGGCTACGAACCGCTTCCACACGTTCTGCAAAAACCGGCTCATGCCGATGATGTCCCGTGTGCTCCACGGCTTGGAGGCTTCCAACGGCCCCATATACATTTCATACGCTCGGAGCGTGTCCGTTCCGAACTCTTCACAAATTTCGTCCGGAGAAACAGCGTTCTTTAGGCTTTTGCCCATCTTGCCCAAGCTGCGCGTCAAAGGTTCGCCGGTTGACTTATTGACGGCAATGGTTTTCTTGCCCTCTTCGCGCTCCTCACCGTCATGCACGTCAACGTACATGCCCCGCTCATCCTGGTACGCGTAAGCTTGGATATAACCCTGGTTGAACAGCCGACCGAACGGCTCCGGCGAATTGACATGGCCAAGGTCGTACAACACCTTATGCCAGAAACGAGCATAAAGCAGATGTAAAACCGCGTGTTCCGCTCCGCCCACGTAAAGATCAACACCGTTGGGCGTCATCCAGTATTTCTCCACCTCCGGATTCACCATGGCCTGATCGTTACGCGGATCAAGATATCGCAGAAAATACCAGCACGAGCCGGCCCACTGCGGCATGGTGTTCATCTCCCGCACAAATTCACGAACTTCATATCCCTCCGGCGGCGGAGTGTCGCCTTTCAATACTTTCACTTTGCCTTCGTTCGTCACATAGCCGCGAACGTTGACCCACTGCCTGGCCCGTCCCAGCGGCGGAGCCGGCGGGGCTTCCGGATCGTCCGAACCCTGCGGGCGGTAATCGTCAATCTCCGGCAAAGTCACCGGCAATTCATCTTCATCCAGCGGGTAAACCTCACCCGTTTTCTTTTCATGCACGATGGGGAAAGGTTCACCCCAATAGCGCTGCCGACTGAACAGCCAATCACGTAACTTGTAATTGACCGCCCCGTAACCACAACCGTTCTCTTCCAGCCATTCGGTGATTCGCTTTTTGAATTCCGCGGTGGGCATGCCGTCATACCGGCCCGAGTTCACCGCGGTTCCTTCGCCGATGTATCCCTTCCAATCTTCTTCACCCGGCGGTTGAACTACTTGAATAATGGGCAAATCATATTTTGTGGCAAACTCGAAGTCGCGCGTATCATGGGCCGGCACCGCCATGATAGCCCCCGTGCCGTAACTCATCATGACGTAGTCCGCCACCCAGACGGGAATCTTCTCTTCGTTTACCGGGTTAACTGCATAGGCCCCGGTAAACACGCCGGTTTTCTCTTTTGTATCCGCCGTGCGGTCCATCTCGCTCTTGTGCACCGCGTTGGAAACGTATTCTTCAACCTCTTTTTTCCGATCATCGGTGGTAATTTGTTTGACCAGCGGATGCTCCGGGGCCAACACCATGTAGGTCGCTCCGAACAAGGTGTCCGGTCGGGTGGTGTAAACACGGATCGTTTCCGAGTCTTCACCCGCCAAAGTGAAATCGACTTCCGCCCCTTCGCTGCGCCCGATCCAGTTCTGTTGCATCAGCTTGATCGGCTCGGGCCAGTTGACCAGCGCGAGGTCCTTTTCCAATCGATCCGCGTAAGAGGTGATCCGCAACATCCACTGCAACAAAGGCCGACGATACACCGGATGATTCCCCCGGTCGCTACGCCCTTCGTTGGTCACTTCCTCGTTGGCCAATACCGTCCCCAGCGCCGGGCACCAGTTCACCGCCACTTCGTCCATGTAGGCCAAACGATAACGGGCCAACAAATCGCGCCGCTGTCGGGGATTCAACTCCGACCAGGTCTGGGTTCCCGGCTGCGAGCCGAACCACTCCTGCATACCAGAACCTTTCGGCCGCACGAGCCGCCCGTCGAAATTCACCACGAAATGTTCCTGTTCCAATTCGTGGACCAACTCGCTGATCGGGCGGGCTTTGTCCTGCTCCTCGTCGTACCAACTGTTGTACAGCTGCAGGAAGATCCATTGCGTCCACTTGTAATAGCTCACGTCCGTCGTGGCGATCTCCCGGTCCCAGTCATAGCCGATCCCCAGGCGGCGAAGCTGGTTGCGCATGTTGGCAATATTGTTTTCCGTGGTCTCCCGCGGCGGAACGCCGTGTTCAACCGCGTACTGCTCGGCGGGCAGACCGAAGGCGTCATACCCCATTGGATGCAAGGTGTTATATCCGCGCATCCGCATGTACCGGGCATAAATGTCCGTAGCGATATAGCCCAGCGGATGCCCCACGTGCAAACCAACGCCGCTGGGATATGGAAACATATCCAGCACGTACAATTTCTTTTTGTCCGGATCGAAATCCCTGTCCCCCGGCTGGGGGGTACGGAAGGTCTTGTTTTCGATCCAGTAATCCTGCCACTTCTTCTCGATGTTGATAAAATCGTAATTGCCTACCGTTGAACTCATCTGTAAACACCTGCCCTATCGTGTCGTAAATTTCTATAGACGCGAAACCTGCAGCGCCGCGGGAGGCGCGATAGAAGTGATCCATCATACCCAAGCCGCCGATTCCTCGCAAAATCAGCCTTTTGCCCGCAAAATAACGACAATCCGCCACCTTTGACAATCCTACCGTCGGCCTGTACACTATATTCTTCCAAATGACCGAATAAATTCCTTCTTTTGAACATGGTCGCTGAAAACTAGCGCCCTGAATTGTTGGAAAAGGAGTCCTTCAAATGCAAAAAATAAGCCGTCGAACATTCCTGGCCCAAAGTTCCGCAGTGACTGCCGCCACGGCCCTGGGAACCGCCGCCGTCGCGCAAAACGCCGCCAAGCCCAACGAGCGGATTAACATCGGCTGTATCGGCATCGGCGGTCGCGGCTACGGGCTGATGGGATACATTAACAATCAATTCAGCAAGAAACACAACGTTGAAGTCACCGCCGTTTGTGACGTGTGGAAGGTGAACCTGGAACGGGCCGCCGAAGCGTGCAAGAAAGCCAACGGTCGAAGACCGCGCACTTTTACCCGTTTTAATGACCTGCTCGCTCTTGATGATATCGACGCGGTAGTCATTGCCACGCCGGACTTCGCCCACACGCCGATTTTGATCGAAGCGCTGAAGGCGGGCAAAGATGCCTACGTCGAAAAGCCCATGGCCATGGAAATGGAGAACGCGAACAAGGCGTTGGAATTGGCCCGGGCCAAAAAAGCCATTGTCCAAGTCGGAACTCAACGTCGCAGCATGGGGAATTTCAAGGCCGCCGCCGAAGCCTTGAGCGAAGGTATCCTCGAAAACATCACCCGCGTAACCGCCGCGGTCAATTTCAACGGGCCGCGATGGCTGCGGGATTACAAAAATTGCAAGAAAGAAGACGTGGACTGGGAAGCCTACCTGTTCAACAAGCCCATGCGGTCGTTCGATCCGATACTGCTTCGCCAGTGGCAATTGCATAAGGATTTCAGTAACGGCATCTCCGGTTTGTGGATGAGCCACTTCGCCGACGCCGTGAACATGCTTTTAGGGACGACCTATCCTGCCAATGCCATGACCAACGGGGGGACGTATATCTGGAGAAAGAATCGCGAACACTGCGACACTTATCATACATTGATCAGTTATCCGGAGAACTTCCTGTTCGACTGGTCCATGAGTTTGGGCAATGCCTTCGGTGGCAAGTTCCGCTTGTTCGGCACCAACGGGATGTTCGACGTGTACAAAATGACTTTCAGCGGTGAAGGAGCGCACGGCGACAAGGCCCTCAAGGAAAAGAAAGTCAAGCCGCAGGCCAGCGAAAACCACATGGAGAACTGGCTGAAGTGTTTGCGCAGTCGTAATCGGCCGAACGCGGATATCGAGTACGGGCATCAACATGCCGTCGCCTCCATCATGGCTGCCGCTTCGTTGCACAACGGGAAGCGGTACATGTGGGACAATGAAAAGAAGCAAGTGATCGCCGGGTAACAATTGGTTCGCAAAGAGCAAGTGATTTTCGGGATGCTGTTCATGTTGCTTAGCGATTGAACCACGGTGAACTTCTAATCCCCGGATAACAAAGGTTGGTGTTTCATGGCCAAGATGAGCCGACGATCGTTTCTGACCCATACCGCGGGGCTGGTCGGGGCGATGTACACGACGAACTGTTTTGGCAAGGGAGCCGTTGGCATGAGTGCGAAAATCGTCAAGGTTGAAAGCTTCCCGGTGATGTATCCCACGCAGGGCCGTTTCAAGTTTTTCGAAGACGCCGAGGGGAACGCCATCGGGCGGCCGACGGTGGTGGTCAAGATCACCGCGGAGGACGGCACCGTCGGCTGGGGGCAAAGCGTGCCGGTCAACAAGTGGAGCTATGAAACGCTCGAGTCGGTGCATACCACGATCCAAAAGTACCTTCGGCCGGTGTTGGTGGGTAAGGATGCGTTTGACCTGTCGGCAATTGAACAGGCCATGAACAAGATTATTGCTCCGTCGTTCAGTACCGGCCAGCCGATCTGCAAGGCGGGGATCGATTTAGCGTTGTTCGATCTGACGGGCAAGATGATGAACAAGTCGGCCGGCCAGCGTTGGCAGCGCAAGGGGCGGGACAAGATCACCTTAAGTTGGACATTGAATCCGCGCGAGTTGGACGATGTGCCGCGGCTGATCGAGGAAGGGCAAAAACAGGGGTACAACAACTTCAATATTAAGGTCGGGCCGAACCTGGACTTTGATTTGGAGTTGTGTCGGCAGGTTAAAAAGCTGGTGCCGAAGGGCTTTTTGTGGGCGGATGCGAACGGCGGGTATGATGAAGAGACGGCGTTGCAGGCGGCGCGAAAGTTGGCTGACGCGGGGGCGGCGGTGCTTGAGCAACCGTTGAAGCCGAACCATATCAGCGGGTATCGCAAGTTGAAGAAGCAGGCGGCGCTGCCCATTCTGATGGATGAGGGCGTGGTGAGTACGGTGGAGTTGGAGGAGTTTATCAAGCTGGACATGCTGGATGGAGTGGCGATGAAGCCGGCGCGGTGCGGAGGATTGAGTGAGGCAGCGCGACAAATCAAGATGCTTTTTGACAGAGGTATGATGTGGTTGGGCAGTGGTTTAACTGATCCGGACATATCGCTGGCGGCATCGCTATTGTTATATGGTGCGTTTGATTACGACAAGCCGGCGGCGCTGAACGGGCCGCAGTTTCTGGCGACGCGTTCGATTCTCAAGCAGCCTTTCGAAGCGGTTGTTGGGGAAATGCGCGTGCCGCAGGGTTGCGGTTTGTGCGTCGAGGTGGACGAGGACAAGCTGCGCGAGTATGCGCAGGAAGTGCATATCTGAAGTTGATCACTTGAGATAACCAATTTTGAAGATCGGGCGATAGCGTGTTCATCGTCTCGATATTGTTGGCTGCGCGCGGAGGGGGCGCGAACGTTGCGGTTTTGGTATGCGCAGATGGGTTTTGGATGGGTTGAAATGGGTTGAAAATGGTATGCAAATGGGTTTGTTTTCGGGTGTTCCGTTCGTGGTGATTTTTGTTGTAAATCCATTTCTTGGTAGGGTTTACAAGCGATTTTAAAATGGCTTTGTTTTGTCAAAACACGTTCTTTTTTTTCGTAGTGAAAATCATTGTACATCCGAAGTCTCCTATATATTTTCCGTCATTGCATAACACCGCTGTTGTTCCGAGTTTTGCGATTCGAGCGGCGCAGGGGTGTATTACCCATAAATGGGGGCATGCTGAGCCCAAATGATTATTGACTTGTTTGGCGACGTTCGGAGAACGAATTTGTTGGTGTGCTGCACGGTAAATTATCCCTAGGATTGGATAAGGGTCTTCGCGGAGCGTTCTGGAAAGGGTTAGTGGATAATGATTGCGTGAGAGCGTGATGCAGAACGGAAAACAAACACTGGCAGAGACAATTGCCGGGGATATCCCGCAGGATACGGTGGTCGGTCTGGGGTCGGGGCAAACGCTGGGCCGAGTGATCGAGGCGTTGGGCCAACAGGTGGCCAACGGTCTGCGGATCGTGGGGGTGCCCACTTCATACCAGACCCGGGAGGCGGCCAAGCGGGCGGGGATTCCGTTGTGTGAACCGATGGATATTGAAGCGGTGGATTTAGCCCTTGATGGCGCGGACGAAGTGGACGGACAGGGGCGTATGATCAAAGGGGCCGGCGGGGCGCTGGTGACGGAGAAGTTAATCGGGGCCATGGCCCGGCGGTGTGTCATCCTGGTGGAGGAAGCAAAGCTGGTGACGCAACTCGGGAGTCAACCGGTTCCGATGGAGGTGGTTCCGCCGGCGATCGGTTTCGTGTTGCGGGCATTGGATAGGCTGGGGGCGCAAGCTCGATGGCGGGAATGCGCGGGCAAGGTCGGGCCGGTGATTTCCGACCTAGGGCATCCGCTGATCGATGCGTCATTCGGTCAAATCGATCATCCGGAGGAGCTGGATAAAGAATTAAACAGTCTGCCGGGGGTTGTGGGGCACGGGTTGTTTCTCAACATGGTAAACGAGTTGCTGGTCGCCCGGAGAAGAGAAGAGACTATCACGGTCGAGCGTTTACATTTCAGGCATTGAAACTGATTTCCGCGATTTGGCGGGAGGAGTTGGAAGTCGGCCAACGGCATATCGTTTCGGTGAATAAAGGTCCGCTGGATAAGCGATTACGCCGTTTTGTCTTGAATCCCTGCAGGTTCCAGACATTCTGTCCCTTGGGGAGGGGGGGCACGCAAGACGCGACCCCGATGTTATTCGGCATAAGTACAGTTTTGCCAGCGATTTACGCTTATTGCCCCGACCGGTTCTAAAAGGGGTGGCACATTAAATGCAGCTTAATAGCCCAGGTCGTAGTAAATATGCACGACAAAGCGGGGTGGATCAGTCGCCCCAATTTACAGGAGAACAACGATGCCGACACGTAAAGCCCAAGCCCAATGGCAAGGCGGATTACAGGACGGTCGTGGTCACTTCAAGGTGGAAAGCGGGAGTGTGGAAGCAGATTATTCATTCAGGACCCGGTTCGGGGATACGCCGGGGAGTAACCCGGAAGAGTTACTGGGAGCAGCCCATGCGGGTTGTTTTTCAATGGCCTTGAGCGACTTTCTGGAGAAAGCCAACTTCAAACCGGAATCGTTGGAAACAAATGCGGACGTAGAGATTCAAAAGACAGGAGAGGGTTTTGCCATTTCCCGGATCACTTTGCGGACGCAAGCTAAAGTTCCCGGTATTGACGAAACAAGATTTCGCCAACATGCCGAGGACGCCAAAGCGAACTGCCCGGTATCACAAGCGTTGGCGGGCGTGGACATTCAATTGGAAGCTGACCTAGTGCAGTAAGACATGGTTTCATCTTGGCGTCGAAACAAGTGGGGTTTACGCAGATGTTACACAGCTTAAAAAGCATAAAAGGTTATGTTCTTGGTGCCTCGGACGGCGAGATTGGCGCAGTGTATGATTTTTTCTTTGACGATCAGAGCTGGACGGTTCGTTACCTGGTAGCGGATACCGGGAAGTGGCTGCCGGGGCGGCTGGTGTTGATTTCGCCGGTTTCAGTGGAGTCCACGGACTGGTCACTGGGACTGGTAAAGACCAACCTGAGTTGCGAACAGATTGAGAACAGTCCGTCGATGGACGAGGACCAGCCGGTCAGTCGGCAGCACGAAATTGAACTCCGGAGATATTACGGTTGGCCGGCCTATTGGGCGGCGACGCCGTATCCAGTAACCTTTCCCTCCGCACCTCCACCGGGAGCACCGTCCACACCTCCCGAAGAAGCGGGGCAACAGGAAAAAAGACCAGCCGACCCGCATTTGCGCAGCGTACGGGAGGTACGGAATTATTACGTGAAAGCACCGGACGGAGAGATCGGCCACATGGAAGATTTCATTGCGGAGGAAGCGGACTGGATCATCCGATACCTGGTGGTGGATACGCGGAATTGGTGGCCGGGCAAGAAGGTCCTGGTCAATCCCGAGTGGATCGAGCGGGTCGAATGGAGCAAACGGGCGGTGTATACGGAGGTTCTGCGGGAGACCATCAAGGACGCGCCGGAATATGATCCGTTCCAACCAATCAACCGGGAATACGAAGTCAAGCTGTATGATTTCTACGGTCGGCCGAAATACTGGACCTGATTATGCGATGGATCGCAATGGTAATGATCGCACGGGGTATGTTGGGGATATATTCAAGTGGTCAGAGGCGGAGAAAGAGGGGGGTTCTTGAAAAACATTTTTCCTTCCTCCACAATGCTTTTTAACAGCGTAGAAAAGGGATTTCTCAGATTCTTTTTACTTTCCCTTCACGACAAACTGGCCGAGGTTTTTCAGGCGGAAACGCAGAAACATCGTTCCGTTCCTATAAAAATACCGGATAAAGACATTGAATCACAGCTAGTGATCGGTATGGGAATTGCTTATTAATTCAGATAGTTATGTGCAACACATAAATTGCTGAAGATCAGATGAACAAGTTCGGGATAGAGTTGATGAATGCGAATCGGATATTAGTTATTGACGATGATAAGGGATTTACGGAGGCCGTTTGCCTCTTTTTGGCAGACCAAGGGTATGAGGTTTCCCCGGCGCTAGATGGAAAGGAAGCGATGGAGCGATTACACAACGCGCGGATAGACCTGGCTGTTATAGATTACCATCTTCCAGGCGAGGACGGGGATCAAGTCGCTCGAAAAATATTAGAGCAGCAACCGGAAGCGCCGATTATCATGATCAGCAGCGACGAGTCGCTGAAAACAGCCCGGGGTTCTTCCGATTTTCCCATGGCTACTTTCTTACCAAAACCGTTACCGCCACAAAAATTACTGGAGACGATCAAACAGATACTGGGACGTTACGGGCATCATTCGGAAGATACCGAGCACAACGGCGACTAAGACCTACCTTATTCCCCACTTTTGCTTTTTTCTGATATAATCATCCCAATGAAATCAAATTGATTTATGAGACAGAATTCTGTGGTATTCTGAAACAGCTCTTCATGCGACGTTTTATAGAATCTTCAAGACGCAACGATTCGGTGGGCCGCTACCTCTTCTGGGTCTGGCTGGTCAATGTGGGTGTCGTGTTTGTTCTGTTGGTGGTAATTGGCCAATATCTATTTCGGGAAATAGATTTAGCTTATAATCAGGCGGATTACGAGGTTACGCACGAGATTAAATCTATTCGCGACCGACTGGAGGACGTTGCGGTTGAACGTCCGAGTGACTCTTTAGAACAAATCGTCAGCCGTTCGGAATGGCTGGATGGTCATATCCGAGATACACTATCCGCCAATTTTCTGCTGAAATACGTTACGTTGATAACTTTTGCGGGTCAGATGTATACTTGGCAGAAGGGGAATCCTGAAAACTCAGAAATTGTTTTTCGGATGGGCGACATCCCACATTATGAGCATTCGTCGGAGAAGGACCAATTTGATCAAGGCAGGGTCAACGCGCATGGATGCGCGGAGGAGGGGATCCTGCACAGAAGTTTTTATATTCACTCCGAGGGGCAACATTTGGGGCAAATCCAAATCGGGGTTTCCGCGGCGCAGTTGGACAAGCAGCTTGCACGGTCGCATTTCCCGATTACCGTTTCTTTTATTCTTATCGGTGGGATTTTTGTCGTAGCTTTGAGCGTGGGAACATTTTTGATGTGGCGGATGGTGGAACGAACCCGGGCGATGGATCGGGTTAATGAACGGCAAACGTATGTTGCCAATTTCGGACGGTTGGCGAGAAAATTGGTGCACGAGATACGCAATCCGTTGAACACCATACGCATGCAGACGGCGGTGATTCGAAACAAGGTTCGGGAGCCGACTGAAAAGAACCTGGAGGTCGCCGGTCGACAGTTAAACAGTCTGGACAATGAGATTGTGCGATTGGAGACGATGACCCGTTCGTTTCTGGATCTCGGTCATCCGCCAGCGGATCGGCTGGAATACATCAACCTGCAGGAATTTCTGGAAGAATTGGTCAATTTCATTCGTCCGGAATTCGAACAAATACACGTGGAAGTTGTTCTTGCACCACAAGAGGGGGCGAAGGATTTGCATGTACACATGGATCGTTCCCAGATGCGGGGCGTCCTTTTGAACCTCACAAAAAACGCCCGAGAAGCCTTGGAGAATGGCGGAAGGCTCATTTTGCGTTCGGCTCGCGAATCACGATCACAGGCCCGTATCGAGGTGGAGGATACAGGATGCGGTATTCCGTCGGAGGCGTTGCCAAACATCTTCCAGGCGCAATATTCTCATAAGAAAGGTGGCAGTGGTCTGGGGTTGGCGATGGCCGCCCAGATTGTGGATAATGTGGGCGGCAGTATCAACGTCGAATCGGAGGTCAATCGAGGGACACGTTTTATTATCAAGTTGCCTTTAGTGGAGACGGGTCGCTAGAGCAAGTTCTATTTCTCTGTAGCGTTTATACAGAACTATTAAGACTGTTCATGAAGGATTGTTACGGTCACAATCAAGTACTGTTTAGCCATTTTTCAGGGCCGAAGACCCTGTAAAACCAAGGCGATCTTGAAATAAGGCAACTCGCCGTGGCACCACAGAATTG
This sequence comes from uncultured Planctomycetales bacterium, assembly GCA_964569525.1. Taxonomy (GTDB): domain Bacteria; phylum Planctomycetota; class Phycisphaerae; order UBA1845; family PWPN01; genus JAAYCU01. The sequence goes on along the minus strand of CAZMVS010000339.1, from coordinate 8,661 downwards.
TATTTTATTCGGAAGGCCTTGGAATCAACGTAAGTCCTTGCCGAGAAATGGCTAAAGTCCAAATCAAAACAGTTATACAAAAAATGGGGTTGGTGTAGGCCAAAAAGATTCGGGAGATTTAATGGCGGAGCAAGCAACAGATCGACTGTTGGTGGTGGAGGATGAATCCGCCGCCCGCGAATCCACCAAGACTTTCTTGGAGGACGCCGGGTTTGAGGTGGTGACGGCGGAAGACGGCCGGCAGGCGTTGCAGCGGTTGAATGACGGGGTATCGGTCATTGTGACGGACCTGGCCATGGGCGGTCTGAACGGAATGCAATTGCTCAAGGCGGTACGTGAGCGGGCCCCGTATACGCCGGTGATTATTGTTACCGGCAAGGGGAGCGAACAAGCGGCGGTAGAGGCCCTGAAAAACGGGGCGTTTCATTATCTCACCAAGCCTATCAATCCGGACGAATTATTACACCTAGTCAAGCAAGCGGCGGAGAAGAGCGGTCTTTCGCGGCAGGTGGCGGCGTTGCATCAGCAGCTTAACCAGCGAGCGGGCCTTCAGGATATGATCGGCAACAGTGAGCCGATGCGGCAGGTGTTTGAAAGAATCAAGATGGCGGCGGACACGCGCAGCACGGTTTTGATCGAAGGGGAAAGCGGGACCGGGAAGGAGTTAGTGGCTCGGGCGTTACATTCCTGCAGTGTGCGTAACCAGGGGCCGTTTATCGCGGTAAATTGTGCGGCGATTCCCAAGAACCTGGTCGAAAGCGAATTGTTCGGCCACATGAAAGGCACGTTTACCGGGGCCAACAGTGAACGGGTGGGCAAATTCCTGGCGGCGGACAAAGGGACGCTGTTGATTGACGAGATCGGGGAGTTGCATTTCGAGCTGCAGAGTAAATTGCTCCGGGTGATCGAGACACAGCGAATTACGCCTTTGGGCAGCAATGAAGAAAAAGTGTCCGATGTACGTATCTTGGCATCCTCGAACAGGGGCTTGGGGAAAATGGTCGAGGAAGGTCAATTCCGGGAAGATCTTTATTATCGATTGAACGTAATCAAGATCTCGCTGCCGCCGTTGCGGGAGCGGAAGGAGGATATTCCCCTGTTGGCCCGGGCATTTATTGAACAGATCGCCGAGGAGAACAATCGGCCTACGCAGGACATTACGCCGGATGCGCTGGTGCAACTGCAGAGTTACGATTGGCCGGGGAATGTGCGACAGTTGCGTAATGTGCTGGAGAGCGTGATCGTGATGTCATCGCGGGAGGTATTGGATGTAGCGGACCTGCCGGAGCCAATCCGCCAGAAGAAGGCCACCCAGCCATTGCAGACACTGCTGGAAAAAGAGATGCCTTTGGCAGAGATTGAGAAAGAGGCCATCCGCCGGGCGTTGGCGCGCACGGGGGGGAACCGTTCGGAAGCCAGCAAAATTCTGGGCATCAGTGCCCGGACACTTCAACGACGGCTGAAAGAATACGATCTACTCCAATAACCCTCTGTGGTCGTTAACTGGCTAGGAAATGATCGGTTTCGGCCTTTCTGTACGCCACTCACCTTTTTATCGGACGTATGCTTCACATTTTCGGACATGGTGTCACAGACGGCAGGAGGGCGTTCTGTGCTGAAGACAATCTGTCTTGAGTGAGGGATTGTGGCATGCTCTTGGTTATTTTATAAATATATGCAATTAATATGCTTATAGCAAAAATGTTTGTTTGGGATGAAAGATGGCATGAGGCATGTTTGTTGTAAATACTAACGTTTAAGATTTCCAACCAACTATTTTAATGGTGCATACAAATGGACAACCATAGTTCATATTTAGAATCAGTTCGGCAAGAGTTGGGCCTTGTTGAATCTCAACTGGCGGAAGCCAGACTCCTGTTGGACCAAAAGGGGAGCCAAAACGATTTTCAGGATCGAAAGGGATTCGAGGACACTTACGCAAGATTTCAAGAAATGTTGAATCACGTAGAAAGAGTAAACCATACAGATCGACAAGGGGGGGAGGAAATTAAATATCTGCTGGAGAGGCGAATGGAGGAACTGCGTATCGCGATGGATCGGCTTCCGGGGGGGTGATTAGGGTAAGTATACAGTATATTTTCCGCTGGTCAGGATATAATTAAAGCATTATTCTATAGTTATGAAAATTTAATATCATCTCCGAGCAAGATCAGGTCTATCATAGGAAATGTTGATTGTGTGGCACCGCACAATCGTGGAAGCTTGGCCAAGTCGACAGGGCAGTCTAGCCGATGATACAGGTTTGGCCGAGTAGTAGCTGACCGTTTCATGGCCGACGTTCATAAAGTGAATGACCGGCGAATGAGCAGTCAGTTTCGTTTTCACGTTAACAGCAAAGGGCAAGTGAGAGCTTCGGATTTTTCATGGCACCATCAAACGAACAAGTCGTTATCGGTCTTGGCGAGGTATTGTGGGATTGTTTTGATGAATATAGTCGGCCTGGGGGCGCGCCGGCCAACGTGGCCTTTCATGCTCAACAGTTGGGACATCGGGGGGTGATCTGTTCGCGGGTTGGGGATGACAGCTTAGGTCATGAATTGTTGGAGTACCTGGCTTCGCGGGATTTGGAAACGGGTTATGTTCAGAGGGACGAGGATCATCCTACCGGCCAGGTTACGGTGAATACGGATGATCCCGGTCACCCTTCCTTTGTTATCCACGAGGACGTGGCTTGGGATTACCTGGAGTTTGATGAGGAGCTGGGACGATTGGCGGAGGGGGCGTCGGCGATTTGTTTCGGCACGCTGGCCCAGCGTAATCCGGGTAGCCGGGAGACCATTCATCGTTGCCTGGCAGCAGCCCGGGATGCTTTGATCATATACGATGTCAATTTGCGGCAGAGGTGGTACGAGCGGGAGTGGATTGAGCGATCGCTGGGCGAATCGGATATCGTCAAGTTAAACACGGATGAAGTGGGTGTGTTGGCTGACCTGCTGGAAATTGGCGGGTCGGATTATGAGAAGTTCGGACAGGCGATCCAGCGAAAGTACGACGTACGGGAAGTCTGCATTACCCGGGCAGCGGACGGTTGTCTTCTGATTGGTCCGGAGGAAACGATTGATTTGCCGGGGATTGAAGTAACCGTGTCCGACGCGGTTGGTGCGGGAGACGCTTTTACGGCGGCTTTGATTTCCGCTCATTTGCGGGATTGGCCTTTGCGAACCGCGGCCCGTCTGGCCAACGAGGTTGGGGCATTGGTTGCAGCTCAACCAGGCGGCATGCCCGACTTGGCGGACAAATTAAAGGATCTTCTTGTAAGAATGGAACAATAACCGATCCCATACGATAAAAACGGATAAATATGTGGTTTGGTACCTCATATTGGTCGCCGTATTAAATAGTCCTTGCGAAAGCAGTGCTTGTGAAGACAAAAGCGGAGCACCAAAACGAAACGCGAGGTAAAGAAGATGAATGAAACCAGGAAAAATATTGAGAGTCCGAATACTAAACCGGAAAAATATTACATTATGCTATTCAGTATTCACGGTCTGATTCGTAGCGAGAATCTGGAATTGGGCCGGGATTCCGACACGGGTGGCCAAGTAAAGTATGTGCTGGAGCTGGCCCACTACCTGGTCCAGCATCCGGAGGTGGAGAAGGTTGATCTGGTGACGCGTCGGGTGGTGGATTCGAAGGTAAATGACATTTACGCCCAGGACATTGAGGAGATCGCCCCCGGGGCCAACATTGTGCGGATTTCCTGCGGGCCGCGGCGTTATCTGGCCAAGGAATCGCTTTGGCCTTATTTGGAGATGTTTGTAGATAACACGCTGAATTACATGCGTTCGATCGGTCGGGCCCCGGACCTGGTACACGGTCATTATGCTGACGCGGGTTACGTAGCCAGCCGCCTGTCCTCGTTGTTGGACATTCCCATGGTGTTTACGGGTCACTCGTTGGGGAGGGTTAAAAAGCAACGTTTGCTAGACAAGGGTTCCAAGCCGGAGACGATCGAAAAGCGTTACAAGATCAGCAGGCGGATCGAAGCGGAGGAAACGGCCCTGGATCATGCCTCATTTGTGGTGACGAGCACCAACCAGGAAGTCCAGGAACAATATGCGATATACGACAATTATGGGCCGAAGCGGATGGCGGTAATACCCCCGGCGGTGGACTTGGAGAGTTTTTCCCCCCCGCCGGATCCTTGGCCGACTAAGCCCCCGATTTACGATAAGCTTTGTCGTTTTCTGAAGGATCCGGAGAAGCCGATGATTTTGGCCATTTCCCGGCCTGATCCGCGGAAGAACATTCCGACGCTGGTCAAGGCATACGGGGAGAACAAGGAATTACGGGAAAAGGCCAACCTGGCGTTGGTGGCGGGTACGCGGGACGATATCAGCCAAATGGAGAAGAATACGCGGAAGGTGCTGTATGAAGTTTTGACCTTGATGGACTATTACGACTTGTACGGGCAGATGGCGATTCCCAAATATCACGAGGCACACGAGGTTCCGGAGCTATATCAGATCGCGGCCTCTACGCAGGGGGTATTTGTTAATCCGGCTTTGACGGAGCCGTTCGGATTAACCATGCTGGAAGCGGCGGCGAGCGGGTTGCCGGTGGTGGCCACTAATGATGGTGGGCCGCAGGATATCATCGGTTATTGCGAAAACGGGGAGTTGATTGATCCGCTCGACCAGGAAGAGATGAGCAAGGCCCTTCTCAAGGCGGTATCCGACAATAAGCAATGGAAGCAGTGGTCGCAGAACGGGGTGAAGGGGACGCAGGAGCACTTTTCGTGGCCCGCTCATGTGGAGAAGTATGTACGGCTGGGCAAGACGGCGATTTACCAATCCGGGCGACATCGGAAGTTTTACAGCAGCCAAAGCCGGCTGATCAGTGCGGACCGGATCGTGGTGAGCGACATTGATAACACGCTGATCGGGGACAAGGAAGCGTTGGAGCGTTTGTTGAAGATGCTGAAAAACGCGGGGGAGAAGGTGGCATTTGGCGTTGCGACCGGACGGAGCATCGAGTTGACGAAGGAAGTGCTCCAGGAATGGAACATTCCCACGCCACAGCTGTTGATCACCTCGGTAGGAAGCAATATTCATTATGGTCCGCATTTGGTGGAAGATAAAGGGTGGGAGAATCACATCAGTTATCGATGGAAGCGTGACGCCATGGTAGAGGCGATGAAGAAGCTACCCGGGCTTACGCTTCAGCCGCCGGCGGGTCAAAAGAAATTCAAAATCAGTTATAATACTGAGCCCGACAAGATGCCTCCGGTGGATGAGATTTACCGGCACTTGCGTCGTTCCCAGTTGCAGGCCAAGGTGATATACTCTCATGGTGCTTATCTTGATCTGTTGCCCATACGGGCATCAAAGGGGATGGCATTGCGTTATTTCTGTATGCGGTGGGGGATTCCATTACAACATTGCATGGTAGCCGGCGACTCCGGGAATGACGAGGAGATGCTTAGCGGAAACACGCTGGGGGTGGTGGTCGGCAACTATGACAAGGAATTGGAGTCGTTACGGGAGAATCCCACCGTGTATTTTGCCGATGGTACCTATGCGGAGGGGATCATGGAAGGCATCAAGCACTACGATCTTTTTGGTGAAATTAAGATACCCGACACGGAGATGAGTACTGCATGAGAGATTTACTTGCGGATTACGTGAATGAACAACGAGACCAGGTTTATCTGTTGCTGAGGCGTTACGTTGACACTGGCAAGAAGTTTTTGCTGCGCTCCGACCTGCTGGAAATCTGTGACCAGCTAAGTTCCGAGGAATACACAACGAATCTTTATCAATCTCCGTTATGGGAAATCATGCATACCGCGCAGGAGGCGGCGATTGAGTTGCCATACATGTACGTAGCGGTTCGGCCTCGGATTGGGTATTGGAGTTATCTCCGTTTTCACGTTGAGGCAGTGGATTTGCAAGAAGTTTCGGTATCGGAATTCCTGTCTTTCAAGGAGCGTTTAGCCCAAGGGGCGACCTATTCGGACAACAATTATTGGCCGCTGGAGATTGACCTTTTTCCATTCAACCGGGAGTTTCCCAAGTTAAAGGAATCCCGTTCGGTGGGGCAGGGGGTGGAATTTTTGAACCGGCGTCTTTCCAGTGAGCTGTTTCAGAACCTGGATAATGGTGACCGACGGTTGTTGGAATTTTTGCGGGTTCACCAGGTGAAGGGTCAGCAGCTGATGCTCAACCGGCGTATCAAGGAGGTACCCGAGTTGCGTAACGCCATTCGCCGGGCGGACGAATACCTGCATCGCCAACCGAAGTCCGCGGAATGGAATGATGTGGCGGACCGCATGCAGGAGCTTGGTTTTGAGATGGGCTGGGGACGTACGGCGGAGCGGATGCGTGATACCCTGCAGTTGTTATCGGATATTCTGGAAGCGCCGGGGCCGGCACATTTGGAAGAGTTTCTAGCCCGTATTCCCATGATATTCAACATTGCCATCCTTTCGCCGCACGGTTATTTCGGGCAGGCGAACGTTTTGGGGTTGCCGGATACCGGGGGGCAGGTGGTTTACATTCTGGACCAGGCACGAGCCTTGGAAAAAGAGATGTACCGGCGGTTGGATGAGCAGGGGATCGACCTGGATCCACAGATTGTGGTGGTCAGTCGGCTGATTCCGGAGGCTCACGGTACTACCTGCAATCAGCGTATAGAAAATATTGCGGGCACGCGGAACGCCCGGATTCTGCGGGTTCCTTTCCGGGACAAGAACGGGGAGATTGTTCCGCAATGGATTTCGCGTTTTGAGATTTGGCCTTACCTGGAGCGGTTTGCCATTGAGGCGGAGCGGGAGCTTCAGGCGGAGTTGGGCGGTCACCCGGACATGATCGTGGGGAACTATTCCGACGGCAATCTGGTGGCTTCGTTGATGTCACGGAGGATGCAGGTTACGCAATGTAACATCGCCCACGCGTTAGAGAAGCCGAAATACTTGTACTCCGACTTGTTCTGGAAGGACAACGAGAAGAACTATCACTTTTCCTGCCAGTTTACCGCGGACTTGATTGCCATGAACACCGCGGACTTTATCATCACCAGTACGTACCAAGAAATTGCCGGCACGGAAAACAGCGTGGGGCAATACGAGAGTTATAGTTCGTTTACCATGCCGGGGCTTTACCGGGTGGTGGACGGGATCAACATTTTCGACCCCAAGTTCAATATTGTTTCACCGGGGGCGGACCCAAATATTTATTTTCCTCATACGCAGAAGAGGCGTCGTCTAAAGGGTTTGCACGAAGGGTTACGGGCATTGGTATTCGAAGAAGGGAATGGTACTCCCTGCCGGGGGCATTTCGAAGACGACACCAAGCCGATTATCTTTACCATGGCCCGGTTGGATCGAATCAAGAACATCAACGGTCTGGTGGATTGGTACAGTCGTAACGAGCGTTTGCGGGAGATGGCCAACCTGTTGGTGGTCGGCGGGCATTTGGATCCCAACGAATCAACCGATTACGAAGAGCGGGAGCAAATTTTTGCGCTTCATGAGATAATGAATACACGGGAGTTGAACGGTTGTCTTCGCTGGGTTGGTTTTCAATCGGATCGGAACGTGGTTGGGGAGTTGTATCGTTACATCGCGGATCGGCGTGGTGTATTTGTGCAGCCGGCGTTGTTTGAGGCCTATGGTTTGACGGTTATCGAGGCGATGACCTGTGGTTTGCCTACATTTGCCACTTGTTACGGGGGGCCATCCGAAATTATTGAGCATGGGGTATCGGGTTTTCATATTAATCCCAACCAAGGGGATAAAGCGACGGAGATGATTGCTGATTTTCTTGAGCAGAGTCGTCGTGATCCGCAGATTTGGGATGAGATTTCCAAGAATGCCTTGGCCCGGATCGAAGCCCGTTACACGTGGCGGTTGTATGGTGAACGGATGATGACGTTGGCCCGGGTATATGGTTTCTGGAAATATGTGACCAATTTGGAGCGGGCGGAGACGAGGCGGTACCTGGAGATGCTCTATAGTCTTCAATACCGCAAGTTGGCGGAGGGGATCACCCAGGATCATCATCAGGCCCTCACTCTTGTTTGATAACGGATAAAGATCAAAAAATAAAAACCTGGCACCATTTGAGGCGCCAGGTTTTTTATGCGCGTTTTCATGTCGGCCGACAGGTTTAGGGCGTAACCGTGGTTAGCCGCTCGGGATCAAACAACTGATCGGGTTGTTCGGACCAGTAGGGAAGAATGCCCTCGGCCTGGAGAACCTTGAAGCCGTAGATTTGTACTGACCAGCTAGCTTCGCCGCCGCGTATGGGGGCAACAAGTTCCCGCACGTAGCGGCCGGGATCATCCAAATCAACGAAGTGCCGGACGGCTTCCACTGGCCGTCCTGAAGGGTCAAACAAGACGGCCAGGTAAAATCCTTCGCCGCGGGCTTCGAGTTTGAGTTTTAATTGTTTGGCACCCGGCTTGGTGAAGCAATAGGCCTTGGGGCGAAGCTCGTGCATCTGAGCCCAAGAGGAATCGTATACGATCAGGTCACTACCGGCGTCATGATGCAGCTGCCATTCCCAAGCATCAGGGCTGTTTACACACACGCGGTACACCTTGCCCGCCTCGGGCAGGGTAAAGGTCGCCGCCTGGAAAAAGCGTTGGTCATTGTTGAGTTCAAAGGACTGCACTATTTGGCCCGCGCTGTCCAGTAGT
>CAZMVS010000338.1:0-15697 GCA_964569525.1 uncultured Planctomycetales bacterium | reverse complement strand
CTTGCCCATCCCTGAGCCCCTAAATGAACATGTCTTCCATGACCAACGCCGTCATCATATCATAATCGTCAATGTCTGTTACTCGGACGGTCTCCTAGCCCGCGACTTCGACAAAGAAAGAAAACTGACCGGGCAGTTATCAAACCTGTTAAACGTGGTCGATCCCGGCGGCAAGAAAAACCTCAAAAAAATCAAAAAGCAATTCCACAACAATGTACAATAAGTAACTATCACTGCCGGAATTCCTACTTTCATAAAATAATCCGATGAACAGGCACAGTAAGCTTACAAACTCACATTCCCCCCGCCTCGTCTCATGGCTGATAACTCCCCTGCCAAAACTCGTTGTCCGCAATGGCCCCCTTCGGCAAACGCCCCGGCGACGTGTTGCCCACTTTGCCGGTCCCGTGTATCCTAAAATATGATAGCCAACGCGGTGGTTCACGGGTTTTACGCACAATGAAAATGAGCTACGCCCTTCAAACGGCGGCGATTCATCCTTCAAGGCGTAAGTGGCCGGGGAATCAAAGCCGGGGACCTCGCGGACCGTTGCCAAAGCAATAGAAAAGCACGACCCATCCAACCGGGCGAGTGGCGGAATGGCAGACGCTGGGGACTTAAAATCCCCTGTCCGAGAGGACGTGCGGGTTCGATTCCCGCCTCGCCCAGTTTTTTTTCATATCACCTCATCACCAAATCAAGCCTTCCAAAACCCCAGCCACCGGCCCATCATCCTGCTGTTTCATCCCTCCATGACCAATCGACCACGAATTCCACCACTTCTCATCCACCAAAACGAAAGTCTTATCTAATACCTTTCCAAAATTACCCCAGACCACCGCATCCGCTGGGTGGCTTGGTCACCCCAAATATGTCCATCGATTTCCCCTCCATAGCTCCCCCGGTATAATGTGCCTGATGAACAGCGAATCCTCGAGCGAAACTCCGATATCGGACACACCCGCTCAACAATCCGGCAAGGTACCCGCCTGGCATTTACATCGCCGGCTGTACGATTGGGTTCTGAGTTGGGCGGATACACCCTACGGCGGATTGGCCTTGTTTGTCATGAGCTTCGCCGAGTCCAGCTTCTTCCCCATCCCCCCGGACGTGCTGCTGGCCCCGCTGGTCCTGGGCAATCGCCGCAAGTGGTTCCGCTTCGCCCTGGCCTGCTCCATCGCCTCCATCCTGGGCGGAGCCCTAGGCTACCTGATCGGCATGACCGTCTGGGAAGCCATCAATGAGGCCGTCTTTAACTGGCACATCCCCGGAATTTCCCCGGATAATTTCGCCAAGGCCACCAGTTGGTATGAAAAATACAACTTCTGGATCGTCTTCGCCGCCGGCTTTACCCCTTTGCCTTTCAAGGTGGCCACTATTTCCGCGGGTATGTTTTTCGGCAAAAGCCTGGGCATGTTCCTGATTTTCATGCTGGCTGCCACCCTGAGTCGATCAGCCCGCTTCTTTCTGGTGGCCGGTCTGATGGGTCGGCTCGGCCCCACGGTTAAACCCTTAATTGATAAATACTTCAACCTGTTGTGTTTTCTGTTCGTCGTTCTGCTTATTGGAGGATTCGCAGTCATCAAATTCCTCGGGTAAACTATGTCATACGCGAATCAGTATCGCTCCAGCACAAGCAGGAAAAAGAATCATGGACGCGGAAAAACAGCAAATGCTCTTGAAATTAGCCCGGGAAACCATCGAGGCTCATTTGCATAATCGTCCCCTGCCCCCTTTGCCGGAGATCCCCACTGAACAGGCCAATTTCGGCGGGGCTTTCGTCACCCTGCGTCATATGGAGCAATTGCGGGGCTGTATCGGGCAATTCCTGCCTTCAACAGGTCTGGCGGAAACCACCCAACACATGGCCCTTTCATCTTTGCAGGACCCCCGGTTTCGGGCCAATCCGGTAACCGCCAACGAATTACCCCAAATCACCATCGAGATCTCCGTACTCTCGCCCCTGGAGCGGACGGACGATCCTTTATCCCTTCAGCCGGGTGTGCATGGAATTTATATCCGTCGCGGCCATCAAGCAGGTTGTTTCCTGCCCCAAGTGGCTAGTGAACAAGGATGGGACATGGAGGAATTTCTGTCCCACTGCTGTACGGGCAAGGCCGGTTTGCCCCCCGATGCCTGGAAAGATCCGGAAACCGAAGTGCATTCTTTCACCGCCGACGTGTTCTTCGAAAAAGATCAACAATAAGAACCACGAAAAATAAACGGACTTTGCTTTACAGGAGCATGAATCACGACCCAACCGAACACTTGAATCTGGAAACTTGAGGGGTACACAATACTAAAGGGAAAGCAGCTTCATGGGAATAATAATTTGGTCGGTATTACTAAGCTTGGTGGCTGTCATTTGGCTGACGCGACATTTAGAAATTAACCGCGCCTACCGCGAACAAATCCCCCTGACACCCGATTCCTATGACGGGCCGCCGAAAACACCACCCCCCGTTAGCGTCCTGATCGCCGCCAAGGACGAAGAAGAAAACATAAAAACCGCTATCCGCACCATGCTCACCCAGGATTATCCCAACTTTGAAGTCATCGCCATCAATGACCGTAGCGATGACCGCACCGGCGAAATTCTCGAATCCCTCCGGGCTGAGCAATCAGACGGCCAGCTGAAGGTCATTCACGTGGATGAACTGCGGGAGGGCTGGTTTGGTAAAAATAATGCCATGCGCGTCGGGATCAAACACGCTCGCGGCCAATGGCTTTGCTTCGGCGACGCAGACTGCCAACAAACTTCAAATAAGACCCTCTCCATGGTCCTCCGTCACGCCACCGAACAAGACTTGGACTTCCTTTCCGTACTGCCTTTCCTCGAAACACACAGTTTATGGGAACGAATCATTCAGCCGGTTTGCGGCGCGGTGATGATGTTCTGGTTCCACCCCAAGAAAGTCAACAATCCCGACCACTCCGCCGCCTATGCCAACGGGGCCTTCATGCTGGTCCGCCGTGACTGCTACGAAGGGATCGGGGGACATGAAGCCGTCCGCACCGAGGTCAACGAAGACATGCACATGGCCCGCCGAGCTAAGGAACAGGGGTATCGACTGGAAGTCATCCCCAGCGAAAACCTTTATCGGGTACGCATGTATTCAAAACTGGCGGATATCTGGCGGGGTTGGAGTCGAATTTTCTACGGCTGTTTCGGCAGCTTCCGACGCTTACGCCTATCTATGATGACCCTGGTGGTCACCAATGTCTTCCCCTATCTCAGCGCCCTGATCGCTCTGCTGGTGATTGTCATGCAAGGCTGGTCGGCGGCCGGCGCGGGTTGGCATTCGGTGGCCGGCCTATCGCTTTTGTGCGTGGCCCTGCAACAAACGGTCATTATACGTTTCTATCGCTTCACCCGCATAAACCCCCTGTTGGCCCCGACTTTTATTATCGGGGCGGTGATCTGCATCGGCATGCTGATCAATGCCATGCTCAAACTCAACGGCGGTACCACCACTTGGCGGGGCACCACCTACCAAGGCCAAAAAGTAGCTAATACCAACGCATGAACGATACCCGCAGGCCTGGTCTTTACCGCGCAAATTGGCTCATCGGCCACGCTTTCGGTAAAATCCGCTTCCATTGTGAAATGACGCTTATAAAAAGCGAAAAAATCGTTCCGCTTTTTTGAATAAGATTATGGCTCGTAGAATCCGGCGCGAAAACATCAAGTCCCGCCTGTTGCATCGATGCTTGGACATCGCAATGAACTGGTTTGGATTGACTCTGGCTTACCTGGCCAAGGAAGGCTTCAGCTTGGGCATCCCCAGCGAGCCGCTTACGCCCCAAGTAGTCATCCATTCGTTCGTGGTCATTGCCTTTCTCTGGCTGGCGGTCAGCAGTGCCTTGGAAACCTACTCTTACAAACGCCCCCTCTTCTGGGAAAGCTTGAGCCTGGTGATTTGCCTGGTGGTCACCATCGCCTTTTTTAACACCTACGTCTATTTTGTCCGCCCCTTCAAAGCCTTTATTGTTCCCCGCTACGTGATGATGCTTTACGCAACGCTCGGCTCAGTCCTGCTGATCATCTCCCGGGGAACCAAACTGCACATCGTCCGGGCGATGCATCGCCGGGGCCTCGGCATGGTCCGTGCTCTGATCGTAGGCACCGTCCCCGCCGCCCATCGCTTGGCCAACGCCTTTCGACACAATCCCGCCCTTGGCTATCGCTTCCTGGGTTTTGTCACCTTGCCCGACGACGAGGACCCACCGCAAAACCAGTTGGGCACCACGGACAACCTGGAACAGATTGTTCAAAACACCGACACCGAAGAAATCATCGTGGCCCTACCCGGCAGACAGCATCACGAAATTCAAAACATCGCCCAACGCTGCCAATCGGAAAACATTCGCCTCCGCGTGGTCCCCGACCTGTTCGAGGTAACCATGATCCGGGCCAGCCTGTCGGAAATCGAGGACATCCCCCTCATCGGCCTGCGCGATCCGGTCATCACCGGATATCAAAGCCTGGCAAAACGCATCTTCGACCTCGTGGTTGCCACCATCATGCTGATCCTTTCCATTCCCTTGTTCATCATCATCCCCCTGCTCATTCGCCTCGACTCCCGCGGACGAATCATCTTTCGGCAAAAACGGGTTGGCGAAAACGGCCGCATCTTCGACATGTACAAGTTCCGCTCCATGGTGGAAAACGCCGAAGAAAAACTGTCCGAACTGGTGGACCTCGAACAGCTCGATCAGCCGGCCTTTAAGATACCCGATGATCCCAGAGTCACCCGCGTCGGCCGCTTCTTGCGGCGAACCAGCTTGGACGAACTTCCTCAACTGATCAATGTGCTCAAAGGGGATATGAGCATGGTGGGACCCCGCCCCGAAGAATTGCAGGTCGTGCAGTATTACCAACTCTGGCATCGCCGGCGACTAAGCATCAAACCGGGGATCACCGGGCCCATGCAGGTCTCTGGCCGGGGAGTCTTGAACCTCGATGATCGCATCAAGCTCGAACTGATGTATATTAACCGGTATTCCATCCTGGAAGACATCAAATACCTGCTCAAAACCATCCCCGCCGTCTGTCGCGCTCGCGGCGCGTATTAATTGTCTATAGTGAATCGCGTTATTGAATAATCAACTCCGCCGGCAGGACGGCCAAAATAGATTCGCGACCCAGCAAATCAATCCGCATCAACGTGCGAACCAATATCTCCGCCTGTTGCGGATCCAATCGCTTCAGCCAAGGCAACAACTTCTGCAATTGCGAATCACCCGCCATCCGCAAAAGGTTGAACTCAATGGCCGGCCCGTCCAAGTGATCCGTATCCTCCTCCCGTGAACCGCGAAAGAGCATCTCGAAAAAGTTCTTGCGCTTGGGCAAAACCTCCACATCATACTTCTCCAACTCCACCTGCTCGGCGGCGTAAGCAACTGCCTGCTCCACCCCCCCAAGCCGATCGACCAGCCCCAACTTTTTCGCCTGACGGCCCGTGTAAACCCGTCCACCGGCAATTTCTTCCAAGTCCTCAACCAACCGCACACCACGCCCCCGGCTGACCCGATCCTTGAAAACCTTGTACACGTGATGAAGTTGACCGCGTATTTTTTCCCGCTGCTGTTCGGTAAACGGTTGCATCGTACTGAACAAGTTGGCATTTTCGCCGCGACTGGTCTGGTAAAAACTCAAACCCGCCCAATCCCACAATCCTTTTGTAACGAGCTTGCCCCCGAAAACACCAATCGAACCTGTAATGGTCCCCGGGTTGGCGAAAATCGTTTGGCCGCCGGCCGCCACGTAATACCCCCCACTGGCCGCCAAGTTCCCCATGGAAATAATCAATGGCTTTTTATCCTGCAGTTGCCGGGCGGCATGCCAGATGACCTCGCTGGCCGTCGCCGATCCCCCAGGCGAATTCACCCGCAACACAACCGCCTTTATATTCTCCGCGTCGCACGCCTTGGTCAGTGCCCTGCGATAGGTCGTACTGCCTATGGTATTACGCTCCCCGAAAATATTTTCCTCCGTCTTGCCGGTATGAATCACACCCCCGGCATAAATCACCGCAATAGTCGGCTTGGCCTTGGCTTCCTGTTTTTTCATCATCTTGCCGATCGAGGCAAAGAATGAAAACGGATTGGAAAAGTCGAAGTCCGGCCCCTCATCGCGTCCGTAATTGTGCTCAAAAACCAACTGCTGTCCGTATTGCTTTCTCAAACCACCCACGAATTCGCCAGCGTGCGCGATCTCATCAACCAGGCCCGCCTCCAACGCCTGCTGGGCATTAAACGGCCCCCGATCGATCAGCTCCTTTACTTTGTCCTGACTCACCCCCCGAGCATCAGCCACCGTTTCGATCATCTGGGCGTACAAATCATCCACCAGCCAACCGATCATCTCCCTGGCTTCCGGGCTGGGCTGGGTGCGAGTAAACGGCTCTCCCGCGGTCTTGTAATCCCCCATCTGCAAAACGTCTGCCTGAATCCCGACTTTGTCCATCAACTGCTTGAAATAAACCTGCGTAACACTGAGACCCACCAGGTTGACGTGACCGGTCGGTACAATCGAAACCCGCGACGCCGCCGAAGCCAGCATGTACGTCGCTGCGTTTACTTCCTCCAAATAACAGTGAACCTCTTTGCCCGCCTCACGCATGTCCCGAATCGCCTGCCGCAACTCCTGCATCTGTCCCCAACCGAAGATCGGCTGCTCGAAAGTCAACACCACAGCCTTCAAGTCGTTGTCCTTTCGCGCTGTCTTGAAGGAATTCAACAGGTCATGCAAAGACAAGGGCATATCAGGCATCCAGCCGAAACCGCTGTCCATGGGCGCTTCGCGTAACTTGCCGTGTATCCTGAAAACCGCCACTTGTCTCGTTTCCGCTTTTTTCTCCTCGGCCGGCTTGGTAGCTAAGCTCTGCTGATCGGCAGCAACAACTGCTCCCACCGGAACTAATGCCCAAACCAGGACGATCGCCGCGAACAACTGAAATTTGCGGTTCATGAAATTCACTCCCGTTTGCTTTTGTGATTTTTGGATTGAAACAAGCGCCAGCCTGCTGCCCATCTTAAGCCTTCTGCCCCATACCGACCAGCAAAACCAGGCCCACTTCATAACTCCGAAGATTGCGAATTATCGGAATATCCTACCGACCGGTCGGTTCTTTTTGCGATCCTGCCACCAATCCATAAGATAACCGCCGCGCCTGCGACGTGCCCTAATCCCCAATAGACAGCCTGCAGGTCTATATCGAGCGGATGCTCACCTGCCAAGCGAATTACCCACCAGCCCACTATCAGCAGGTACAATCCCAATCCCGCATAAAACACCTTGACATCCCGCGGCAACAGCAACACCCAAACCGCCAACACCACGATCAATTCCCTCACCCACGGAAACACCGCCACCCCGTACGCAAAACTTCGTAACTTAAAAAACTCCCCCCAATCGATACTCAACCCCTCCTCGTCCGCCCGCACGCTGGCTTGGCCGAGCGGACTCATAGTCTCGCCCAGCGGCGTATCCAGCCAGACATGCCCGCTGCCCGCCACCAGCCGGGCCTCGATCCCCTTGCCACGCAACAAAGCCGCCGCCAGCACCGCCCTTCCGTCGCAATCCTCCCGCCCCGCTTCGATCACCTCTGAAACCGTAGGCGTATAATCCGCCACACCCCAGACGTCCCAATCCCAAGCATAACTGATTTCCCCATGCACGAAATCCTGCACCGCATCCAATATGCCGGCCGCATAGTGATATCGCTTGCCGCTCTCCTCCATAAAACTCTCGAAACGCCCCAACGTTTCTTCAAAAATAGGACCCCTCTCATTGGGTAAATCATCCCACCGGCGAAGATGTTCGACCTGCCGCAGAAAAATCCTCGGATACGGATAACATACCAAAAACACCACCACCGCCAGTAGCACCCACTTGGTCGGCCAACGAAACCAGAATGGCATGGAGTTAAATTTCCGCCACCAACGCATGATTGATCACCTAAAAGAAAACATTTTGCCCATCCCCATCATCCCTAACAAAATCCCCTTCATAATACTCAAACTGGCGTCAAACGTCTGTTGGTTTATAATTTATGGAAACCGGCCGAAAATGGTTTACAGGTGCTTTCATGAATCGACAACCCCGGGCCATCATACTCCGCAATCCCGACAAACCCGACGCTAAGGCCAACATGACCACCGTGGTCGATTTCGTCTCCCGCCATGCCAAGGTCGTGGATACCGGCATCATCACCGAGGCCCCCCAATTAGCCCAATCCAGGCCCGATCGGCTGATCGTGCTCGGCGGCGACGGCAGCATTCTCTCCGTGGCCCGCGCCCTGAAAGATCAGCAAATCCCCATCGTGGGGGTCAATTTCGGCAAGCTCGGTTTCCTGGCCGAATTCAGTCTTGAAGATCTCGAAAAAAATATTGCCCGTATATTAAGCGACGAAAGTGCGGTTAGCCGACGAATGATGATCACCACCGCCGTCAAGCGCGACGGCCAATGCCTGGCGGATTTCCTGGCGGTCAATGACTGCGTGATCAACGCAGGACCGCCCTACCGCATGATCGAAATTTCCATCTCCGTGGACGGCGACCATCTCACCAACGTCAGCGGTGACGGGCTGGTATTGGCCACTCCTTCCGGCTCCACCGCTCATAACATGTCCGTCGGTGGGCCAATCGTTCAACCCAGCACCCGGGCCATCGTGATGTCACCTATCGCTCCCCATTCCCTGACCCATCGCCCCATCGTCGTCGATTGCCATTCACAAATCGAAGTCACCACCTGCCGAGTAAACAAGGGCACCAACGTGGTCATCGATGGGCAGGTCCCCTACAACTTGCACGACGGCGACCGCCTGATCGTCGCCCAGGCCCCCTACGATTTCCTGCTGGTCCGCAATCCCAGCCAACCCCTCTGGCACACCCTGACCACCAAGCTCAAATGGGGCCAGTAACAAGACATTCTCTTTTTAAGCGAAGTTTATAGAAATTCCACGTATGAACATGAATGATCGCGCTTACCGCCGATCACTATATCCGCTTCACGACAAAAGTTTACGACCATTATTAGGCAACTTGTTACTGCACGAATCTCAAAATCAACGAATTGATCATCTCACTTAGACTCACGCATCTTGATGGGAGAATCCTCACAGGAAGGATCCGCCACGCACGGACTTTTCCCTTGCATTCCGTGCTCCGGGCAAGCCCATCGCTTGGCGATAACCGCGTCGTCCTTGAAAAAAACCATCGAAGTGATATTACGCCCGGAATCCTGGTACACCCAGGTCCCGTTCGTCCGCTGGAATGGCTCGCCAAGAATCTCTTCCACTTGGTCTTTGTCGGCCCCATCCTGGATACTTTGCCAGCGCTGGTAGGTCAACTTCTCCCCGCACCCAAACACCAACAACAACATCCCGACCACGATCCCTTTTGTAACTTTCGCGGCGGTCATCAATATGCTCCTTCTATACAACCGGCAGAGTTCCGGTATTCAGTAAGCAAAACCTATTCTTCTCCCCCGGCAGGCGCCTCGGGCAGCATCGGCATACGCACCACCCGCTCATCCCGTAAAGTCTCATCCCACGGCGCCCGATAGCTCGCGGTCAATATGTATTTCTGCCCCGGCCGAAGCTTCTCTACGCCTGCCACCCAGGCCAACTGAAACTCGTACATCTGGGCCCGCGTCCAATAGAGACGGACTTCCTCTTTATTAACAATTTGCCGCTCCCAGAAGGCCAGCCGTTCCCCCTTGCGCTCCGAAGACGCCTCTCGATAAGTCCAGAGCTCAAAATAAAACCGCCCCGTCGCCTTGACCGGATCCCCAAACGGATCCAGCGGGCGAACGACGGCCAAAATGCCGTCCGGCCGCTCATCCTCGTCAAAACTTTTAATCTTCGTGAAAGGCTGAAACTTGATCTCCCGCGGAAGCATCAGGGAGAACATATCCAATCGCTCTTGTTCAGTGGGCATTTTCTCCGGGCCTTTGCCCTGACAACCAAAACCGGTCAACAAAAGCCCCGCAATCCCCACGAACAAGCAGGCTGATTTAAATTTTATCATAAGATAATCATTCCATTTCAAAGGGCCGCTAGATATATGGTGCAACCGCATCCACCATTCCACTTCACATTTTTCGTGTGCATTTCCGTTCGAATTCTAGAGATAGTGTTAAATACCTGTCAAGTAACGTTGGATAAGCCGGCATTCGCGGACACCAACGCCTTACACCAAAAACCGCCGCACCTAGTACAAACCGGCAATCTTCCCGTTCTCGTCAATATCCATGTTCATCGCCGCCGGGTGCCGACCAAAAGCAGGCATCGTCTGGATGGAACCGACCAGCGGCGTTAAAAAGCCCGCCCCGCCGGCCAGGCGAACGTCCCGCACCGGCAATCGAAAACCAATGGGCTGCCCCTTCAGCTTCGCATCGTGGGACAATGAATATTGCGTCTTGGCCATACAAATCGGATACCGGTCAAAGCCCAGCCGCGTCAACGATTCGATCGACGCCCGAGCTCGAGCCTCATAATCAACTCCATCCGCACCATAAACCTCTCGCGCAATAGTCTTGATCTTATCACGAATCGGCAACTCGAGATCGTACAAAAAGCGGAAGGGCTCAGGCTGTGGAGTCTCTGCCGCGCGGATCACGGCGTCAGCCATGGCCTCCGCCCCCGCACCCCCTCGCGCATGCCCCTCACTGATCACCACGTCAAATGCACCCGCCGACTGGGCGATTTCCGCAATGGCGTCCAACTCTTCATCCGTATCCGTCCCGAAACGATTAATCGCCACCACGCAGGGTAGATTAAACTTCTTAATATTTTCCAAATGCTTGATCATATTGGCGGCACCAGCCTGTACCGCCTCCACGTTCGGTTCATGTAGCCGAGGATCCACCGGCCGGCCGGGAATAATCCGATACTTCCCACTATGGGCCTTCAACGCCCGCACCGTCACCACCAACACCGCCGCATCCGGCTGCTTGCCCGAGGTCCGGCACTTAATATGGCAAAACTTTTCAAAACCCATATCCGCCCCGAACCCCGCTTCAGTCACCAGGTAATCCGCACACCGCAAACCCACCTCGTCCGCCAATATCGAACTGTTCCCATGAGCAATATTGGCGAACGGACCGGCATGCACAAAAGCGGGCACGTTCTCGATAGTCTGCAACACGTTAGGCATGATGGCATCTTTAAGTAGAATCGCCATCGCCCCCGCCGCCTTGATCACCTCGGCAAAGACCGGAATATCCTGGTGCGTGTAACCAATCACGATCCGCCCCAGCCGACGCCGCAAATCCTGCAGCGAGTTGGCCAACGCCAACACCGCCATCACCTCGCTGGCCGAGGTCAGATCAAAACCCGTCTCCCGCGGAAAACCGTGCCCCCCTAATCCGATTACAATATCCCGCAACGCCGCATCGTTCATATCCACACATCGCCGCCAGGAAATCTTCATCGGATCCAGCTTACCAGGGTTCCCCTTCAACATCGTCGAAGAGATCAACGCACTGAGCAGGGCATGGGCACTGTTCACCGCGTGCATGTCCCCCGTCAAATGAAGATTGATATCCTCCATGGGCAGCACTTGCGAATACCCCCCGCCGGCCGCTCCACCCTTAATGCCGAATACCGGCCCCATCGATGGCTGCCGCAACGCACATGCCGCCTTCTTCCCCAAATGGGCCAACCCCTGCGTCAGCCCCACCGTGGTCACCGTCTTACCCTCCCCCAGCGGGGTCGGATTGATCCCCGTCACCACGATATACTTGCCCAGCCGATCATCCCCCAGCCGGGAAATAGCCTCCAGCCGAACCTTGGCCATGTACTTGCCATAAGGCAACACTTCTTCCTCAAGCAGCCCAAGCTGCTCGGTGATCTCCCTGATGGGTTTCATCGTCGCTTTCTGTGCAATGGCCAAATCCGATTCCATGTCACCTTCTCCGCCAGGTCCGCCTGCCAATAAACAATCTGCCTTTATCCTATCAAGGCCGACAACCGCGCAAATATACACTACCCAATTCCGCTCATCCGGCGCAGCGCTCACCCCGATAATCAAACTACAGCAAATATGGTCGTTGAAAATGTATCGGCAGGCAACCGTCGTTTCTGGACTGGGGATACAGGGAGATGATGATCATTCGTCGGAAGGTAGCCCAAACCCGGATATGGTCTCCGCTCCCCTCAAACAGCCCCTATTGAACCGCCCAACCGCTTACTCCGCCGAACGGGTAGTGGTCGGCTGACTCCGGGCCGGCGGAGCAATGGCCGCCTCATCCCGAAAGCTGACCCGCGACACCCGCCAGTAACTCTGCCCCTCCCCCAATTCGCGGGCCAGTTCAACATCCAGCGTCGCCCGCTGCCGCTTCTCCGGATCCCTCTCCGCCGGATCATGACACACCGGATAAAGCACATGGGCAAATCGCTTGCTTTGCGAATATGTGACCTTCATACGTGGCTTGGCCATCTCAAAATCGTCATCAAAGCTGTGGATATAGTGCCCCACGATCGGAGCCCAGAAATTGACGATCTCAAATAATTTTTTATCCCGCTTCTCGCCCAATCCCAATCCCGGCCGAAGTATCGCCTCCAGCCGATTCTCAATCGTCGAATATGCCGCCAAACGAAATATCTGTCTCAAGACCGCCTGCTGCTGTTCATGCTCATGGGCCTGGGCCGCTTCAACGTCCTTCTTCAACAGCTGCAACAATACAAACGCCACCTGCTGCGGCGTCGCGCTTTCATCCAGCTTCTGACCATATGCCTCGACCACTTCCACCTTGGCCTCCGGCACCTCCGGCCCCTTCTTCGCGCAACCGCTCGTCAACAAAACGGCACTGAAAACCGCTGCGCCAACCAGCAGACCGCCACAACCCCGCCACCCATAAAAAACAGGAAATATCCCTTTATATTCCTTTTTTGATCGCATAATGCCTGCCGAGTCTAACACATTCCCCCCGCATTGCAACGCTTGCCGCAAAACCCCTCGCCCGTTAGACTCGACTACCTTGTGGCGGTGAATTCCGGATAACTCGATCCTCTCTACACAATAATCAAACAGTCACCAACTGAGAGGATCACCAAAAACCGCCGGTATAAGCTGGTCCAACTGCCAAGAGAACAAAAATGGGCGAATTCAACGACAATCTATGGGCACCATGGCGAGCTAAATATATCCTCGAACTTTCCGACAAGCCCGATGAAAAAAACACCGACGGCTGCTTTTTCTGCAACTATGTCGCCACCCCTGACCAGGATGTCGACAATTACGTACTCTGGCGCGGCCCGGGCTGCATAACCGTCTTCAATTCCTTCCCCTACATTAACGGCCATCTGCTCATCGCTCCCCAAGCCCACGTAGCCACCCTCGATAAACTTGACGACAATGTCCTAAACGAATTGATGCGCACCATCCGCGACAGCCAAAACCTGCTCTCCGCTGCCATGTCACCCCACGGCTTTAACGTAGGGATGAATTTCG
Source organism: uncultured Planctomycetales bacterium (assembly GCA_964569525.1). Taxonomy (GTDB): domain Bacteria; phylum Planctomycetota; class Phycisphaerae; order UBA1845; family PWPN01; genus JAAYCU01. The sequence continues at coordinate 2,236 of CAZMVS010000338.1, read as the reverse complement.
GCCGCTGCGCCGGAGCCGGACTGCCCGGCCATCTGCACGTACACGTCGTGCCCCGCTGGGACGGCGATACCAATTTCATGTCCGTGCTGTCCGACACCCGCGTCATATCAGAAAGCATGGATACCTTGTATCACAAACTCAGCGAAACCGCCCGCGAGAAAGGCCTGCCACCTCTGCGCGGCTAGAAAACTCCCATGAACCGAACCTCGCAGCACCCAAACGGCCAAACCCGTGGCACCGCACGGAGGTATTTCGATTGAAACCCTACGCCGTCACTGCTGAAAATACCCACGGCCGGGAGCACCCCGACCGCTTCACCACTGACCTTACCGATCCTTTCGCCATCGATTATCACCGCGTTTTGCATTCCACCGCTTTTCGCCGCTTGAAACACAAAACCCAGGTCTTCCTCGCCGGCCAACAAGATCACTTCCGCACCCGCATGACCCATACCCTCGAAGTGGCCGACGTCTGCCGCCGCTTATGCGCCGCCCTTAACGTCAATCCCGCTGTCGGTGAACTCGTCGGCCTGGCTCACGATCTCGGCCATCCGCCCTTTGGCCACGCCGGTGAAGCGGCCCTGGCCGAACTCATGACCGACCACGGCGGTTTCGAACATAACGCCCAGTCTCTCCGCGTCGTCGAATACCTCGAACATCCCTACCCCACCTTTCGCGGCCTGAACCTTCATTACGAAATCCGCGAATCATTGGCCAAACATTGCACCCTCTACGATCAGCCCGGCGAACACCCCCTCGCCGACGGTTCGCGGGCCCCACTCGAAGGACAAATCGCCAACCTCGCCGACACCATCGCCTACGACTGCCACGACTTGGAAGACGCCCTCTGGGCCGACCTGGTCAATGAACAAGAACTTCGCCAAATAACACTCTGGCGGGAAGCAGCGGACCATATCCGCCAACAATTTCCCCAACTCCCCCTCGGTGCCGTCCGCCGCCCCATCCTCGACGACCTGGAAACCATGCTCCTTACTGACATCGTGCATGAAACCCAATCCCGCCTCGACCAGGCACAGATACAATCAATTGACAACTTGCGCACCTACCCCCAGGACGTTGTCTGCTACTCCCCTGAAATGAAATCCAAAGCCGACGAGCTGAACCACTTTTTATACCAGCGCATTTACAAACATCCCCGCCTTGCGGAAATGGATCAACACGCTAAAAACATGGTCCGGCATGTCTTCCATGCTTACCTGGACAACCCTTGCCTTCTGCCTCCCCGCTTTCAAAATCGCATCGAAAACCAAGGTCGCCATCTCGTAGTTTGTGACTACGTCGCCGGCATGACCGACCACTTCTGCCGCACCGAGTATGAACGCCTGCAATAAATTCCACCTTCCACGACCGCGAAAACCTTGCGTTATCCCTCATCTTCCCTAAGCTGTACCCTGTACCGCAGGAAATTTTCGAGAACAATCTGCTGGTATCCATACTCATAAATATGACACAAAAAAACGGAGTCCCCCTCATGAAAAAATTCACCACACTCATCATGACAAGCCTGCTAACCATATGGACCATGGGATGTATAGCCGCCCAACCTTGCCGCGAAGTGCCTATCCATTGGCCGGTTCAAAAAAGCACAGTCTATAAAGTATCCGCCAACGGTCAGCCGCTGACCGTGCGTCAATGTGACGGGCGATTCGGCCCAGCCTCCTACGTGCACACCCTCGTCACCGGAAAAACGCAGTTCAAAATCGAATGCCCCCAGGCCGACAACATGTGGGACCTCAGCTCGCTCGAAGAATTGGATGACGTCTCCCCCCAGAAAAATACCTGCACCTTCACTATCGATCAGCCCGAAAAAATCCTGGTCATGACCAAGGCCAAAGAACGTCTGTTCATCTTTGCCGACGCTCCCGACAAAAACCGCCCCGATCCCCAAGCGGATAACGTCATCTCCGTTTCGGATTTCGGCGTCAAACCCGACGGCAGCGAATTGGCTACTCAAAAAATCCAAAAAGCCATCAACGCAGCCGGCCAACGTCCCGACGGCGGCGTCGTTTTCTTCCCCCCCGGCTACTACCGCAGCGGAACCATCCGCATTCCCAGCAAGGTCACCGTCTATCTCGACGCCGGGGCTTTGCTCCGCGCCAGTCAAAATCCCGAAGACTTCCCCTTCGACCCGGGCACCCACGAAAAACCCGACCGCACCCAGGATATCCGCTCCCGCCTGGTTTTATTTGAAGGGGCTCAAAACGCCGCTATCCGCG
>CAZMVS010000337.1:0-6977 GCA_964569525.1 uncultured Planctomycetales bacterium | reverse complement strand
CACATCACCGCGGAAGTCACCAGCGGCATAGGTCTTACCGGTAGCCAAGAACGGATCGCTGGCATCATCCACGTGCAGGCTGGGCAAAACGAAGTACGGATCGTCGCCGGGAGCCATCATAGAGGGGTCGATAATCCGCGGATTGGTATCGGACCAGGGTAGCCAGGACTTAGCATCGCTCACCGGGTTGCCCGCGCCGTCGGTGGCCGGGGCATTGGCGAGGATGGCAGTGTCGATAGCAATAGCGCCAGCCTTACGATCCAACTGACCGGTGGCGGTGTCGATAGCCAGGCCGTCCATCCAATAACGGAGGTCTTCCTTGCTGAAGTCGCCGTCGCCGTTGTAGTCACCGATAACCTCGGGGATGGCCACGTCCATGACCATGTCGCCCTTGGCTCCGCCGTTATCCGTGCAGTCAAAATTGCGCGGATCGAACCAGGCCTGGACCATGAGGTCGGCGTCGTTCATATCGCGGCTGTCATCGAGATTGAAATCGCCGGACAGGCGGTTGCTCTGGGACACCTTGAAATTGCCGCCGGAGATCTGGTTGCCACAATAGAAATAGACGTTCTCATTAGTCGTGCCATCGGTATAACCATTGGGATTATTCTGGCGAGTGGGCACCTTGTTGGCCGGGCTGCTGCTCCCGTAAGCGGGCGTATCCTGATTGATACCCAGGCCGTTATTCAGCCGCATGTAATCCTGTAGATCCTGGTTGAACTCAGGGGTTCCGCGCTGATCAGTCCAGTTGGTCGGATTGGGGCAACCACCGGTGGGATCCTGGGGCACGGCATCGACGCCGGCCAGCAGGAAGAATGTGGTGGCCAAGTATTCGCCCGGCATACCGTCGTTATCAGGGTCACCGGGGACGCTCACGAAATCCTTGATGCTCTCGGTAATGTTTTCGATGTACAGCCGGGGGCAATCAGGGATGTACCAAGCCACAGTATCATCAGTTTCATCAGGATCACCGAGGGTAATAAAGGACTCCGCGCCACCGATCTGGTAACCGGTTTGAGGATCAGCGTTATCCAAGCAGGTATCGATCGTGGGGCGGACATAAGCGCTGCCACCGCGATCGTCAAACATGACGTTCAAGATTTCATAGCGATAATACTTGGTGTCACGAGCCGCTCCACTGGAGCCGGGCAGACCATTGTAGCCAACGCCAAGGCGGTGGTTTTCGACGGCCCGTTCCAAGTCGCTGGAACCATGGCAGTTGGTCCACTGGGAAGTAGGACCCAAGAGGAAATCGTTATCCACTGAGTTCTTGGAACCCAGATTATCGCCGCGACCCCAACTGGGATCAACGCCCATGGTATTCATGGACCCATTACGAGTTCCAGAGGAATAGGGACGGGTGACGGCCATCAGGTTTTCACCAGTGGGCATACGACCGGTCACAAACAGGTGCTGGAGTTCAGTCACCTTGACGTTTTCCAGACCGGTACCACGGTTGGCGACCACCGCGATGGGCACAAAAGCGATGGGGGTATCAAACAGGGTTTTATCATCAGGATTGGCAGTGTCGGCATTGTAAGTGCATTCGGGGGTACCGTCATTGTTACAATCAACATCAAGCGAAACCAATTCCTGGGCATAACCAGTATCCCAGCTCAACAACTGGCACTGACCGTAACCGCCCTGGGTCGGACTTACGCTCCAGGCAGGCGTCCCCGCGGAACCCTGCAGGAACCAACAACTGGGCACGTCCATCACGGCAAAGTCAATGGTTTCCGGCGTCTTGGGAGTTCCGCTGGCATCATCCATCGGTCCGCCCCAGCCGTACCCACCGGCAGCATATTCAAACCGGCTGAACAAACCCGGTTCGGGGATATCCGTGGGAAGCTCGTTACAGCAATCGGCCCGCAACAATTCTTCCAAACCGGAACCGGAACCGACACCGCGGTACTGGACCTCCCAAAAAGTGGAGTAATTCCAGGGACCGCCCGAGGGGACATCGGTAAACAAAGTACACAAATTCTGAGGAGGCCAACTCATGAACTTGCCGGCCACCCCGTCATTATCCGCATCAATATAATCGTTAGTTGAGGCGGGAGCATAAAAGAAGCTACGGAAAAGCGTCGCCCCACTGATTACGATTTCGCAATCATAGTCCAGGTTATCAAATTCGTTCGTTCCGTCCGGCGGATCAGTTTGATCGTAGGGACCCGAGTGGCTGCCGGCGGCCAAGACGGTCTGAAGACCGCCGCACAACATAGCGGCCGCAGCCAACAACGCGACAAGAGATCTCTTTTTGGTCATCACTAACATACCCTCCAAGGATAACATTTAAGTTTCGCCATCCGCTCTGATAGAAAATTTGCATACTGCATTGGTCTTTTCTAAAAATTGCTTTTTCCGCTCCCTATTTACCCCTTGTACCTCCTTTCTGATAAGAGGACAGATTTAATTATGCGAAGAAGTAAAGTGTGTTGTCTTTTTGATTCCAACCTTCTCTAAATTATTGCGTCGGCTGAACTTCATCGACCTTGTTGTAGCCGGTAACGCTGTAGTATTTGCGTCCCCACTCCCGTTGCTTAATCGTATCCAGAACCGTCTTACGCTCCACATGGGTATCGCAATAAAGGAAGTTTGAAGTTCCTCCAAACCAATCTTCGCCGCCGGGGTGATGACGACCGACCGCGTTCAACTGCAACATATTGCGTCCTTTACTGCCAAAAAACGGTTTGTAACTATCGCTCTTGAAAGTGTTGTAGGGCAACAAGCCAAAGGTTCTTTCCCGTTCATCCTGTGCTCCAAACGGATCTTCCAATGGTTCGTAGAAGAAGCTGGCCCGCGGAGGGGTGCGGTCCCCGTAATCGCGCTCTGCAAACGGTTCGGTCCCGCTCAAACCATAGAAGGGATTGATCGGCCGGTGGCTTTTACACTTGACCAACCCGCTACTCGATTCATTTCCACCCACCCCGATGTATTCCCAATCGTTGACAAACTCAGCGGCAAGAATGGTCAGTCCATGATTTTCGATTTCCGATTGACGGACCATCTTGTTCTTTCTCCAAGGACGATCAGAGCCCATCAGCGCCTGGGCAGCCAGGTCCATGGTAAATTTATTTCGGGGCATAATGGCCGCATTGGCGGTGTAAGCTACAAAGGGCGCCTGCCAATCCGCTTTTGCGGAACTGGTAGCGCCAGTGTGATTATGGTCATCAATCTGCCCCGCACTCCAGTGGGCAGGATCCGTTCCAGGATTGGTTCGCGGGCATCCCCCGTTTTCGAACATGGGACATTGGAAGGCTTCTTCAGCTACCTTTCCATCGTCATACAACATATATGACCAATGAACATATCCGTGGGGATGATCCGAGATGCGATCCTGACCTTCCGGAGAAAGATCCACAATGTACCGCTTGGTAATAGGAAGCCAATCACGATAGGCATAGGAAACCGGATACTTTTCATGTTGGACGACATACATGGTGACCGCTTGTCCAACGTGATGCATATTTGTGGCACACTGGACCGCCATGGCCTCTTTTCGAGCCTTGGATAGGCTTGGCAAAAGAATAGCCATCAGCAAGGCCATTATTGCCACAACAACCATCAGCTCGATTAACGTAAAACCTCGCCTACGCTGTTTGTACATCAAATTTTGTTGCCGCTCACCCATCGGAAATACTCCTTTTCGATAAAAAACAAGACTTCACCCATTTCTCGATTACCGGTTTATTAAAAGAGAGCACGACATCGAGCTTCTCTGCACCGCGGGCCAAGGCTTCCCGCGAAACCGCGCCTTTTGGAAGAAGCTGGAATCCTGCATACGGATATGCCCCACCAGGACCGTCCTTCCGATGGGTATTAGAAACGCCGAAAATCAAAGCACGATTAGGCTAATGTTAAATCGCGTCAATTGTTCAGTTGAGATATGATTTAAGAGATGTTAACGGAATGTAAAATACACAGGGTAAAAGTTTGTTTTTGGGCGTTTTGGCCATTATGCCGGGGATGTGAATTTCAGGCGGCCAATAGTTTAAGAAGATGCAGAAAAAGCATTTACCGTTGGATGATCTTGAGCGGTGTCGAAAATTTAACAGGTATATTCAATGCTGGCTTAAAGAGATGTTGTCCATAGACTTTTAATACCCCGGGGACATAAATTGTATCTGGTCTCTATAATGACCCCAATCGTCGTGATTTGCTTTTTGCTCATAGGTCGGCTCATTATAATCCTTGGCATATACCGGTTCGACATGGGTATCGTGGTAGGAGATGATCGCCCTTTTGTCGTGCCGATCTGTCAAGCGGTCGCTTCCACTGGAGGTAACGCAAAATTCGCCGTCGTCCATCTCAGACTCGGCTGATTCTTCCACCAGCAACGGAGTGCGATCAGGGTACTTCACCTGTCCAAAGCGGTAATAATAATCGCGGAAATCGATAAACGTGTCTTTATAATCAACGACTTCTCCGCGCGACTGAATCTGCATGGCATAGACAATTTGCGCATTACGGGAATAACTGAAGGTTTTATAGGGCTTTTCGTTACGGTCATAATCATGGATGCGCCGTTTACGGTCCACCGGACAGAGAAACAATTCACGATTTGCAATGTAGTTTTTGGAAGCACCCCGATCAGGAACTTTTTTGGTGGGCCGCTGACCGAACAGCTGACCGCTGTCCGGGGCCTCATCGTAATAATCACCAGATTGACTGGCACCGGGCATACGCGCCGCAATCCACCATTCAAGCCCCGGCAAAAGATTGTTATGATCACGACTATAGATAAAAAAAGCTCTCGCCAACTCTCGCTGATTGTTCATGCAAACACTCCTCCGGGCAAAACTCCTGGCCCGGGCAAGGGAAGGCAACAAGATACTTATCAATACTGCGATAATGGCTACAACAACCAAAATCTCGATCAAAGTAAAGCCAGGGTGCCTGATAGCTTTATACGACAACTTCTTTTTCTCATGCAACATGTGTTATCCGTATATGAATGAATTCATAACTCGTACAAGAACACTTAATATTATAGAAAACTCTCAGGATTAAATAAATCTGGATTCGGGAAAACTCTATGAAGTATGTTTTTTATTTACGGATTGCTATGAACCGAAGGTATCGCTTTTTCTTTTGTAACAAAATACCCCTGATGCCACGGACAATCAGCCGGGAGCATCTTCGAACCCCGCACACGAGATACATCCAAAAAATGCCATTTGACAACAGACCCTGCTTTAAAGGGGCAAAACTTTCTTATCCGCCGGTGAATAAGAATCCTAAAAAGCAAAACGGAAACCGGAAAGTTTTTATGATGTGCCGTAAGGAACCTGCTTCGAGACATTATTGGATTTTGCAGGTGAAGTTCCTGCCAGCTTGCTACAACCCTCGAAAGGTGAATACCCCGCCCAAGCCGGAGGGCGAACGACTGCCTGAGATACGCCCTGCTTACAATCTATCTCCTTCAAGCAGCCATTAATCTGGCAGCGAAACAGGCCTTTGCATTGCATGCACATGAAGACGCCTCGATTCTGGAGTCAAAGATGACCTTTTTATATGAAATCCCATCGTCATTAGCAAGGATTTTGTTTTGAATTAGGATTATTAATTATGTCAACTTGCATCATTAGCAATACTCAATCCGCCATAACGTACCCTTGAGCCCCCCTGCCAACCATCGGGATATTCCATTTTCGGCTAAGTTCAAGATGGCTATTCTCCCCCGCCGATTTACCATTGATGAACACCTTAGCAATTATTCTGGCTCGGGCGGGCAGCAAAGGCCTACCCAATAAATGCGTATTGCCCCTCTGTGGTCGGCCAGTCCTGGCTTATACCGTCAGCCACGCCCAGCAAAGTAGGCTGGTCGATGATATTGTGCTGACCACGGATTCGCCTGAAGCGGCGGCGATCGCTCGATCTGCCGGCATCGATGTGATTCAGCGACCGACGGAACTGGCCTCTGATGATGCCCCGGTTGATGCGGCGGTTCGTCATGCCGTTCAGCAATGGGAAGCTGATGTCGGCCGACAGGCTGAGGCTGTGGTCATTCTCTACGGCAACGTGCCGGTGCGGGCAGAGGGAATCATCGACAGATGCCTGCACCGTTTGGCTGATACCGGTTGTGATTCGGTGCGAACCGTAGCTCAAGTGAGCAAACAACATCCGGATTGGATACATCGCCTGGACGGGAACCGGATGGAGCAATATCGCAAGAACAGTATTCACCGCCGCCAGGAACTGGAGCCGTTGTATTATCACGATGGTGCGGTAGTGGCGGTGACGCGGAACTCGCTGTTCGATGAGAGAACGACCGATGATCCACATGCCTTTTTCGGCAATGATCGCCGAGCGGTTATTCAAAGGGAAGAGGACACGGTGGATATCGACACGCTAGCTGACTTCTATCGTGCGGAAGCCATCATTCGCGCCGCTAACGAGGCAATATTCTGTGATCCCCCATCGGCCGGTTCGCGTCGGCCACCTTTTACCGCGGCGGTGTCGGCATGCCAACGCTGAAACAGAATGATATCAAAAACGACATAGCGGTTGTGCCTCAGCCGGATTTCAAAATTGGACCGGCAAAGATTGGCGAAAACGCCCCTGCTTATGTAATAGCCGAAGCGGGAGTCAACCATGATGGAAAATTAGATATTGCCAAGGAACTGATTCACGCTGCCGCTAACGCGGAAGCGGACGCAGTCAAGTTCCAGGTTTTCTCCGCCGATCGGCTGGTCACTCGAAATGCTTCGACCGCGGCGTATCAACAAAAAGCAAACCAAGCGTCGAGCCAATACGAAATGCTTCGCCGGCTGGAGCTGTCGCACGAAGAATTCGCCGAGTTATATGCCTATGCCGGCTATTGCGGAGTGGAGTTTCTGGCCACACCGTTTTCCGTGGAAGATTTGGAGTTCCTGGTCGGCATTGGTGTGCGGGCGATCAAGTTGGCGTCTTCGGATATTGTCAACCGACCTTTGGTGGAGGTTGCGGCGGGCTCGGGGCCGCCGGGGGTTGTCTCG
>CAZMVS010000336.1:0-3584 GCA_964569525.1 uncultured Planctomycetales bacterium | reverse complement strand
CGGCGACTGCTACCACACCCGCCAGGCACATAATCTTCCATGCCGTGTCAATCATGCGTTTTTCCAACCTCAATGCTGTCAGAGAAGGTTAACTTTCATCGGGCGTTGTTTATTTTGCCTCGTTCAAGGCCCAGGCAATGCCGCCCAGCAGGTGTTCCTGGTATTTCGGATTGGTCCATACGTCGTGGCGATGCCCCAATGCCGTATAGAACACCCGGCCTTTGCCGAAAGTATTGGTCCACGCCAGCGGATAATCTTTTTCTGGTTTCATTCTTTGTTCTTTGAGATTGGTCTTTTCCTTGTCGATACTCATCAGGACCTTGATGTTATCCCGTGAAATATGACTATGCTGGTAAATTTCGTCGGCGATTACCCATTCGTTGCCGAGCATCTTGGTGGCGGGATGATCGGGGTTTTCGATCTTGATGGTGACTTTTTTATCCCCCGGACCGTGACCGCTGAAAGCGCCGCCCATGATTCTTACGTATTCCGGCCAACCTTCCGTTTTGATTACATTTTTTTGTTCAATGTCGTGGCGGAAGGAATCGGTGGCGGAATGAATCCCGATCAAGGCCCCGCCTTTTTGAAGCCACTGCAAAAGCCCCTGACGGTGAATGGGCGGATTGCCGGAGGTGAAAAACACGATGGCATCATATTGCTGGTAATGTTTAGGTTGGGATAGATCGTGAAAATCCTGGGAGAAGTAAACTTCGTAACCGGCGTCGGCTGCGATTTTCTGGAAAATCTGTTCACCCGGAGCCATCCGCCCACTCAATGGCCGACAAACCATTGAATGTCGAAAGCCAAAGGATTGGGAATAAAACAGAATTTTTTTCTTGTTTTGCGCTTGTTGTTTATCCGCTTGGGCGGCGTTTGTCAGGTTCAAGAAGAAGCCACCAGATACAATCGCAACCGTCAGCATAATCCAATATACATGTCTCATGATTATCCCCTTATGCGTGAATGAGGGTCAGTACAAAATTTTACTTGTTCATGATCCGTTTTATGGCCTTTTTGTGGCCGACGTCGGCCTCAAGGGTATCATTGGTCGTCCGAATGCTCAATACCAGCTTGAAGCTCTGAAGGGTGGTGTCTCAGCCGATTTCCACCCATTGCCCGCTTCGGGCGCTGTCCAATATTGCATCACAGACCTGCTGGGTTCGCAGGGCGGAGCGAAAGTCAGGCTGAACCGCGGTGCCTTTTTCCAAGCTTACAAGAAAATCAGCGATCGCATGAATAAATGTATGTTCATACCCGATAGTACAACCGGGGACCCACCAGTGATCCATATAGGGATGCTCGAAATTGGTCACGTGGATTTTCTGCCAACCGGTGAGGTGGCTGGCTTCCTTCCGGCCGGTTTGCGGATCGCTGTATTTGTAATATTGCAGCAGTTCCGGCGTTTCCAAGTCGAAAAACACGCTTCCCTTTTCGCCGTTGAGTTCGAAGGTGTTGTAATTCTTGCGTCCGCGGGCGTAACGGGTGCTCTCGAATGTTCCCATGGAGCCGTTTTCGAAAACAGCGAGGAACATGCAGGCGTCATCGATGCCGACCGGTTCTTCCTTGCCGGTTTCTGCATGCTCACGCTTTTTGACAAATGTTTCAGTGGCGGCACAGACTTTTTTAATCGGCCCGTTTAGCCATTCGGCGGTGTCAATGGAATGGGCCAGCAGGTCGCCGGTCACGCCTGAGCCGGCCACGTTGACATCCAGCCGCCAGAGTATATTCCCGCCCTGGGGAACGTCGGTGGCGATGGTCCAATCCTGAAGGTACGTCGATCGGTAGTGAAACGGTTTACCGATACGGCCTTCATCAACCACCTGTCTGGCCAAACTGATGGCCGGCACTCGACGATAATTGAAAAAGACCATGTTGGCCACGCCCGCTTTTTCAATGGCGGCCACCATTTCCTCGCCCTGGGCGACGTTAATGGCCAATGGTTTTTCGCAGAGGACCATCTTGCCCGCCTCAGCGGCGGCAACGGCTATGTCCCGGTGCAGGTTATTGGGCACGCATATGTCCATCAGGTCGATATCCTCACGCTCAATCAACTTCCGCCAATCGGTTTCATATGATTCGTAGCCCCAGCGTTCGGCGAAAGCTTTTGCTTTGTCCAAGGTGCGCTGGCAAAAAGCCTTGAGCACGGGTTGATATGTGCAATCGAAAAACTGGTTGACTTTGCGGTAGGCGTTGGAGTGGGCTCGACCCATGAAACCTCCGCCGATCAATCCCACGTTGAGCGTTCGGGACATGCACGTCTCCTTTTTAATAACCCCCATTTTTCTTTGCTGCGGTCCCTCGGTGTTCAACCGTACCTGGCTGCCAACCGGTCCACCGCTTTCTTGCATTGTTCGGTGGCCTGCCAGGCGTCGGGCCAGAAGCACAGGTCAATGGTCCACCAGTCGTCCGGGCAGCCGGCGTCCACGATGGCCGGCATCAGTTCATCGAAATCGAGATTGCCTTTGCCGAAAGGCGGATGCGTACTCGTGTCATTGTCATGTAGGGTGTCGTCGGAATCGATCAGGTGAACCCGGCCGATCTTACCCTTGAGTTTTTCAGCCAGTTCGCGGGCCCCGCCGGGCAGCGTTTCCTTCTTGCCGGGTTGGCGGGCTCCATGCCGGGCGATCATGTTCGCATGACAGGTATCGTAGAGGATCATGAAATTGTCATGGTTCACGGCGTCCAACACGCGAAAAATATCACTCGGCTTGTTGAAGGCGAATCCCGGTTCAAGTTCCCAGACGACGCGAACCCCGGCGTCGGCGGCTTCGGATGCGCATTGCCGCCAGGTGATTCCCAGCCGTTTCAGGGCGTCATCATAATCTACGGTTTTCGGCTGGGGTTTTTCCCCGGCGATCGGCCCGAGTACGCCCGGATCTTCCGTGGTATCCACGCGAATGACGTCGATACCCATGTCCTGACAGAAGCGAACGTTTTTGCTGAAGGTGGCCAAATATGAAGTGGTATCCGGGGCGGTCAGAAGTTTTTCTCCCCACAAATCGGCGGCCAATCCACTGCAGCCCATGCCCCGCGATTCCCAGAGTTCCCGGGCTTCGGCCCGCTGCTCGGGTGTGCTCAAACTGTCCGGATTGGGATGAATGCCGAAGCCGCCGAGTTCCAACCCGTCGAAACCCAGTTCATGCAGCTTTTTCACCACTTCGAAAAAGGGGACCGGATTGCTTTCGTAAGGTCCGATGGAGTAAGCCCAGGTCCCGATGGAAATGCGTTTGGCCATCTGCCTTTCCTTCCCTGAGAGGTTTTTTGCAAGCGATCGTGTGGTATCAAAACCATGATCGACGATGACTCGCTCAGTCACCGCCGATCATCCGTTTGGTACTACGCGTTAATAATCAGCGTTGTTTTTTATGATCGCCGATCTGCGGCAGATTGTCGTGCACGTCCGGCCCGAAATAACGCAGGCCGACCAGCGGCTCGCTGCCGGTGTTTTCGATTTCCACGCCATTGGTAGCCGCCTCGTAGGTAATGTACACTTCGTCTTTTGTCTCTTCGCCGAAGCGGATGACCGTCGGGGTTTCAATATCCAATTTGCCCATGCGGCCGTGACCCTGGATAGTAATCCAGCC
>CAZMVS010000335.1:0-6522 GCA_964569525.1 uncultured Planctomycetales bacterium | reverse complement strand
ATCGGTTGCGGTACCGGGACATTCGCCGCCATGTTAGCGGGGACCTCACTGCCTGCCCGGGTGGTCGGCTTGGATTATTCGCCTGCCATGTGCCGGATGGCCAACGCCAAAAATTCTCTGGCAAATATTAACGGCCCCCTTTCTTTCGTCTCCGCAGATAGCGAGCACTTGCCATTTCACGATGGCTCTTTTGATGTGGTAACCTGCAGCAATTCCTTCCATCACTATCCTCACCAACAGGCGGTTATCCACGAGATGCGCCGCGTCCTGCGGCCCGGGGGACGCCTCATGCTGATCGACGGCTTTCGCGATAACGTCATCGGATGGGTGGTCTTCGATGTGATTATCGACCGGGTGGAAAAACATGTTTACCACGCTCCCTGGTCGGTCATCGATAATTATTTTCGTAAGGCCGGCTTTTGCGAAATCCGCCGACTAAAGTTTAACATTCTTTTTCCAGCCTTGTTGACCGTGGGTGTAGCCTGAAATTTGATGTCGCTTTCAATCTTAGGATATTGGCTTGAGAAAGAAAAAACCCTGTCGGTAAGGATATTTTAGCTTCAATATAAATATAGCTTGCTCTATTCATCTATCGACACGCCGGCGGAACGCGTCTTTTTCAAACTGCCTCGCTTCTTCTTTTCCTCCAGGCGCTTCCGATTCGCTGACGCCGGTGGGCGAGTTCTCTTTCGTCGTTTGGGAGGAATTACTGCCTTGGACATCAGCTCTACGAAGCGGTTCACTGTTGACCGCCGGTTGGCCAGTTGCGTACGCTCCTTACTGGAGCTGATCTTGAGAATCCCTTGCGAATTGATCCGGGTAGCCAGCCGCTCACGCACAAGTTGTTTCTGCTTGTTCGATAAAGAGATACTCTGCTCAACGTTGAAATGCAGCGTTACCCGCGTACTGGTCTTGTTGATCTTTTGGCCGCCGGGGCCGGGACTGCGATCGAAAGTGAAGCTAAGTTCTTGTTCGCTGACAGCAATCTGCGGAGTGATTTTGATCACGATCGGAATCTCCGATTTCCAGAGTATTTTGCAAGGTGAAATCTGCCGATAGGATCGCTTCTGTTGGACTTTTATTATAACAGATCAATTGATGAGACTCCAGGTGAAAGAACTTCCCACGATGTGTGGGAATAGACATGATCCTTTCAAACTTTTTCTGATTATTCTCACAAACAGTATAATTTCACTAAAATACAGGAGCTGCAGATTGAGGACGCAAATTGGTGCCTTAATTTGCCATAAAATCCCAAAATATCCTGCGAACTCCTTTCTGTGGCCCGGTGATAAACAAACTTGTCTCTCGCGAAAGGGGGTGTTCTAGTCTAAAATAGTCAAAGGCCAATGAAGCTTTCAAAACGCCGCAGGAAAGATTAGGAGAAATAATGCCCGCAATGGCCGAAATTTATGACGCAATTACCCCTGAGCTACAACAGGCTTGCAGCATCTTCGACCGAGAGCTTGAATCCGAGTCAGCCGTTGTCAATGAATTGTGCGCACACGTAAAGCGATTTCGCGGGAAGTTGCTTCGGCCGGCCTTGGTGTTGCTTTCCGGAAGGGCTTGCGGAAAACTTATCTCAGCGCACACGACGGTGGCTGCCGTGGTTGAGATGGTCCACATGGCCACCCTCGTGCATGATGACGTACTGGACGATGGAGATCGCCGTCGGGGATGCAGTACCATCAATCATTTGGAAGGGAACGAAGCCGCTTTGCTTTTGGGCGATTACTTGTTAAGCCATGCCTATCACTTGTGTAGTTCACTTAATTCCCAATATGCCGCCCGAATTTTAACCTCTACAACGAACACTATCTGCGAGGGCGAGTTGCAGCAAATTCGCGAACGCGGCAACATCAAGCTGACGATCGAATGCTATATGGACATCATTACCCGCAAGACTGCCTCTTTGACTTCCGCCTGCTGTTTATTGGGGGCTTACCTGGCCGGTGCTGACCAGAACCAGATTGCTGCTTTGCAGGGCTACGGCTTGGATATCGGTATCGCCTTCCAAATTACTGATGATGTGTTGGATATCGCGGGATCCGAAGAATCCACAGGTAAAACGCTCGGTCGGGATTTGGACAAAAAAAAGCTTACCTTACCCTTGATCCACGGATTGAACGAAGCCCCTCAGAAGCAAAAAGTAAAATTGCATAAATTTTTGGCTGCCTCAAACCATGATCGGGGACGCCTGCATGAAATTTTAGAGGTGTCCGGGAGTCTGGAGTTCGCCGTCGAAAGGGCTCGGCATTATGTGGAATCGGCCATTCGGCGACTGGAAAGCTTTCCTGTTTCGCAAGCTCGGGACACACTAATTGGCATGGCTCGGAGGATTATCCACCGAAATTGTTAAATAAGCCCATCTTATATCACTTGAAAATTTTGGTGGCGAACAATTAAACGCATTAATTAGGGAAAATACCCTATTATTGTCCGCGGTTTTGGATACAGCTGGGTTATTTTCAAAATGTTAAATATTATCAGTATAAATGTTCATTTCTTAGGCGATCGAGCATCCCTGGCATGAACTTTGCTACCTTTTTATTATTCTAACATATTGCTAAATAAAAATATAAGATCGTTTGCCTATCCGGCAAAGGCGTGATATATTTTAGCAACATTCCTTATCTCTTAGAGGATGTCTGCGAGAGCTTTGTTTCTTACTTAAATATTTATCCAATAGAAGTTTGTGATAAATGAAGGGTTGAGAATTAGGCCTCTGGGTCGGAGGCTTCGGGGGCAGGAATTGTCGTTTTCAAATCGTGAAATATTAACACGGCGGATTCGGGACGCCGTGGATATTGTTGATATTGTTGGCGATTACCTGACCCTCCAAAAGGCAGGATCTAATTATAAGGGTCTGTGTCCTTTCCACGAGGAAAAAACGCCATCTTTTAATGTGCATCCAGGAAAGCAAATTTTTAAATGCTTTGGATGTGGGGCGGGAGGAGATGTTTTTAAATTTATACAGCTCATCGAAAAGGTGGATTTTCTGGAAGCGCGGAGGATACTGGCCGAGCGAGCAGGGATTGATTTGGAAACGGAGGACAGAACAGCTTCCCAAGGCCCAGGAAAAAGTGAATTAGCTCGCGTAAACGCTTGGGCACAGAAGGTCTTTCGAAAAAATTACCAGGATCCAGGTGGCGAACAAGCACGTTCCTACGTAAGTAGTCGCGGAATTTCCGACGAATCAGCGGATGTATTTGGCATTGGCCTGGCGGTGGATAGTTACGATTCACTAATCCGCCAAGCTCAGCGAAAACAAATTGATTTGAATTTATTAGCGGCCGCCGGGTTGGTTAAGCAGGGCAAAGGTGGGGGGTACTATGATACCTTTCGCAACCGGCTGATGTTTCCTATTAAGGATGCGGTGGGGAGAATCGTTGGTTTTGGCGGCCGAACCATGGATGGTAATCCGGCAAAGTATTTGAATACACCAGCCACGGAGTTGTTTGATAAAAGCTCGAATATGTTCGGATTGGATCTGGCCAAAAAAGGAATTGCGGAGAAAGGACGCGTAATCGTCGTGGAAGGTTACACAGACTGTATCATGGCTCATCAGCATGGTTTTATGGAAACGGTGGCTACCTTGGGAACGGCAATGACGGAAGGCCATGTCCGCTTATTGGCGCGGCAAACGGACAAGGCGTTTCTAGTCTTCGATTCGGATGAGGCTGGCGAGAAGGCTGCCGAAAGAGGTATATCCATTACACTCAATGGCGGATTGGATGTGACATTGGCTCAAGTTCCCCAAGGGAAGGACCCCTGTGATTATTTATTATCGGCCGGAGAAAAGGCTTTTGAAACGGTATTGAAACAAGGCCTGCCCGCGCTAGAATTTAAGTGGAGGCGAGTTCTTCAGGAATATGGGGATAGTAATTCCGGGGTTGCTCGCCGACGGGCGATCGAGGCTTACCTTCAGGAATTGGCCTCTTGGATTGCTCGCGGGGTTATTGATCCGATCCAAAAGGGGTTGCTACTGGGCCAATTAAGCAAAATTTTATCGATCCCGGCGGATAATTTATATCGTCAGGTCGATCGTTTGGTCAGGCGAAACAAGGCAAAAATATTGCCTTCCCCCACAGGCCATCAAAGAACGAATCATGAGGGGTACGATAAGCAAAAATTGATTCGAATGGACCAGGTGGCCTTGAGGCAGATCGTTGAAGTATTGCTGAATGAACCGGGGTTATACGCAAATGTACAGAAAGAGTTTGATCCGGTTGCGATCGAAGATCCTCGTTTGTCCGATGTCGCTCGTGAATTAGTGACCATGCTGGACACTCAGGAACCGTTTCGTATTGACGAGTTAATCGGTCGCTTCGATGAGCCGACTTATGGGGATCTGATTACTGATCTGCAGATGCGGGGTGAAAGCAGAGGTGGTGATCTTCGCGAAACGATAGAGGCAGCCAGGCAATGCCTGAATTTGTGCATGAAGTCTCGGGAAACTGTAAGTCTGGCTGACGAACTGCTGACCCAAAAAAAGGGGGATCGGCAGGAAGAAGACAAAAAGTTACAGGTGTTGGGTGAAAACATTAAGCAAAACGCTTTTTTTGCAAACAAGGCTCGAAGACGGTTTTGGGATTCTTAAATACGCCTGCGGATGAATGTCGGTCAAAAGGCCGTCGACCGCTTTCTGAGGAAATGGGAATGGTTGGCGTGTGGGCGAAGGATTGCACGCACTGTTTTGCCGACGCGGGCGTAAAAAGGAGATGATAAATTATGTTGATGAGTAATGGCGCTATCAGTGATCCAATTAATGCTGCTATTCAAGAGTTGATCCAACGTGGCAAAAAACGAAAGTATTTGACGTGGGAAGAACTCAACGAAATCCTCCCCGACGAAGCGATTTCTCCGGATAAGCTGGAAACGATCATGCTCAAACTGGAAGAGCATAAGATTGAGATGATCGACGAGCACAAGGCTGACAAATTGGGTATCCATCGTGAGCCAACAGAGGCCAGCCTTCTTAAAGGCAAAGAAAAAACGCCTTCTATACCTCACATTCCTGATCCGATTCCCGTAGATGACGATGAAGAGTCCATCAGTCCCGAAAAAATCGAAGAAGAGGTCCAGGCCGAAATCGATGAAAGCGGTTCCCGGCGAATCGACGATCCTGTCCGCATGTACCTGACCCAAATGGGGGAGATTCCTCTGTTAACGCGGGCTCAGGAAATTGCCTTGGCCAAAAAAATCGAGTTGACCAGAATGGCTTTCCGGCAACAAGTCTTGGAGAGCGACTTCTGTGTCTCCCAAGCGGTGGATATCCTTCAGCAGGTCTCTGACGGACGCCTGCCTTTCGACCGAACCATGAAAATTTCCACTTCCGAGGCCATGGCCAAGAATACCATTACCAAGCTCCTGCCCGAAAACTTGGCCACCGTGCGCAAGCTGATGCAATTGAACCAGGAGGATTTTCAGAAATTGACCGGCTCCCGCATGTCGGCAGCGGCGAAACGGGACTTGGTTCGCAATATGAACCAACGACGGCGAAAAATCGCAAAGTTGCTCGAAGAATTATCTCTACGAACTAGCCGCATTATTCCCCTCATGCGTAAGCTCCGGGCTGTTCACCTGAAAATGCGTGAACTGCAAAAGAGGATCAAAAAGGAAAAGAAAAGCACCACCATGCCCATCGAAGACCTGATGGCCATGGAAGAAGAGCTGGAAGGGTTGGAGTCCTTGGTTCTCGAAACCCCCGAGGAACTCGGTGATCGCTTGGAGAGAATGCAGCGCGTCTTCGGCGAATATGAGGATGCCAAGCGGAAACTTTCCGGCGGAAACCTTCGGTTGGTGGTCTCCATTGCCAAAAAATATCGCAACCGCGGCCTGAGCTTCCTCGACATTATCCAGGAGGGCAATACCGGCCTGATGCGGGCGGTGGATAAGTACGAATATCGCCGGGGCTACAAGTTCAGCACCTACGCAACCTGGTGGATTCGCCAGGCCATCACCCGGGCCATTGCTGATCATGCCCGGACCATTCGTATCCCTGTGCACATGATCGAGACTATGAGCCGGCTTCGCAATATTGCCAAGCAGTTGCTGCAGGAACTCGGCCGCGAACCCACTCTCGACGAAATCTCCAAGCGGGCCAAAATGCCTATCGGTGAGGCTCGGCGGGTATTGAAAATCAGCCGGCATCCCATTTCCCTTGACCGTCCCGTAGGCGAAAGCGAAGATTCCTACTTTGGCGATTTTATCGAGGATGAAGGAGCCGAGTGCCCAGTTCAGTCCGCTGGCAGTGAGATGCTCAAGGATCGCATCGAGGAAGTGCTCAAAACCCTCACTTATCGCGAGCGGGAAATTCTCAAGTTGCGGTACGGCATTGGTGACGGTTATACCTACACGCTGGAAGAAGTGGGCAAGATTTTCAAGGTGACCCGTGAGCGCGTGCGGCAGGTCGAAGCTAAGGCCATCCGTAAACTGCAGCATCCCGTCCGGTCCCGAAAGCTTCAGGGCTTTATCGAAGCCCGTGAGCAGGAAGAAGAAGAAAGTCAAGAGGCCGAGGCG
>CAZMVS010000334.1:0-4135 GCA_964569525.1 uncultured Planctomycetales bacterium | reverse complement strand
TGGGAATATAACCAAGTAGCATCAATCGCCATGGAACCGGGGATGTTAGCTGTTCCGCAAATCCAGACGTCGTGAACAAGGGTTTCGCTCCCCGGCACGGTAAGGGCGCAGTTGCCGCCCTGATCAATGGAGACGTCCACGATCACGGAACCGGGTTTCATGCTTTGAATCATGTCTTCGGTAATAAGAACAGGGGCGACTTCGCCGGGCACAAGAGCGCTGAGGATGATGATATCCACTTGAGGAACAACAGTCCGCAGCAGTTCACGCTCTTTCTCCACCCATTCCGCGGGGAGAGCCTTGGCGTAGCCGCCTTCCCCGAGAACCAGTTCTTCCGGCACTTCAAACGGGACAACCTGGGTTCCTTTAAGGCTGCCGGCTTCACGTTGCGCTTCGGGTCGAATATCAAGAGCCTTGATGACGGCACCCAGTCGCTTAGCGGTGGCGATTGCCTGAAGACCGACGACTCCCGCCCCCACAACAAGAACCTTTCCCGGCTGAATAGCACCAATCGCGGTACCGATCATCGGAACAAAACGTGCAAAATGGTTGGCGGCTATAAGTACGGACCGGTAGCCGGTGATCGTGCTCATCGAAGTCAGGGCATCCATGGTCTGAGCTCGGGAAATCCGAGGAATACCGTCCATGGTAAAAGAAGTTATTTTACGATCGCGCAACGTACGGATCGTGTCATGATTAGGTGGAGCGGCAGGGTGAAGGAAGGTAATTAAACAGGATCCTTCGCGGAGCATTTCAGCCTCGTGCGTGCCGGCCGAATCATTGAAACAAGGTTGCTTGACTTTCAACACAACGTCGGTGCGATCAAAAAGCGTTTGGGGATCAGGAACGATTTCCGCGCCTGCTTGGGCATATTCCTCGTCAGCTCGGAAGACACCCCGCCCAGCGGAAGTTTCAACCAACACCTTAAAACCCATGGCCACATATTTGGCGACCGTTTCAGGCAGGGCCGCCACGCGACGTTCTTCATTCAAAATCTCTTTCGGAATTCCAATGATCATCGTCCCTACTCCAACTTTGTTTTGAAAACCACTATGAATATGTGTAAGAAACCGAATCCAATTCTGTTACGTTTCTCGAAAACATTCGTAAGCAAACTCAATACATGGCCGCCGCTTCTATAAATCGAAGGGGGCATATCATTATCTGAAAAGTTTCGGCATTGGCTCGTATTTTTGTTTACCTGACGTCTTTTCGTTCACGAGGGCATACACTCCCCGCAACATGCGTGAGCTGATATTACCCCCCAAAACTGACCACATAATCACCGTTAATACGCCATGTTGAACGGCAAGTTGATTATGGCAGTGAAAGTGTAACACGAATCGAGAGGAACACACAAGAGGAGCCTATTCACAATCCCATTCAAACCAAATGTCGTCGCTACGTTCGCTTGATACTATGTTCGCTTGATTCGCCAATACAACTGAAATAGTTCCTTGAAAGCCCGCAGGATGACCCGGAAATTAGCTCCGGATTGTGTCCCCGCTGTTCGCGGCAAGTGACGCACCCCGACCTGCCCAATCCGATAGCCGCGATTGCAGGCCCGGGCCAGGATTTCGGCATCGATCAAGGCCCCCCGGCTGCACATCTCAATCTCGTCAAACAACCGGCGGGGAAAAATTTTGAAGGCGCAATCGATATCCCGTAAACGAAATCCAAAAACCACGTCCACCAGCACCGTCCACGCCCAGCCGTTAAACCGCCGCATTAGCGAATCACAACGCGCCGCGCGATATGCGGAAACAATATCGTAACGTGCCAGCAAAGGCAGAAGCTTGTGCAACTCGCAAATATCAAATTGGCCGTCCCCGTCAGTATAAAAAACGTAATCCTTGGACGCCGCCCGGAATCCCCGCTGCAAGGCCCCACCATAACCGAGATTCGGCCGATTATGCACCGCCCGAATGCAGGAATGTTCCTCCGCCAAGCGGTCGGCGATCTCTCCGGTCCGATCCTCGCTGCCGTCATCCACGATGATAATCTCATAATCATCAGCCACAGCAGGCACCACTTCCAACGCCGCCCGTACCATGCGTTCGATATTCTCTTGCTCGTTGTAACACGGGAAAAATACTGACAGGCTGTTTAAACGCTGCGGATTCGTCATGGAAGTGTTATCGGCTGGCAAAGCTGTCGGCCCTGCATAGATTCATTACAAATCGGATTATATTCATCGGCCTGCAGTACCCTTTCCTAACATCTGCTTCTTTACCGGCCGATCCGTCATTTCTTATATGTCGCCGATTAACCACCGACCTTTTTCAATCGGCGGATTGGCCATCCGTGCGCAGCCAATCAACAAATTCACGCAGGCCGGTCTGCAAATCGGTCCCAGGCTCGAAACCCAATTCCGCCCGCACTCTTGTCAGATCCGCATACGTTTGAACCACGTCGCCGGGCTGCGTGGGCAATTGATTAATCTGCGATCTTCTACCCAATGCCTGCTCGATAGCGGCAATCAAGTCCTTCAAAGCAACCGGCGAGGAATTGCCCAAGTTATAAATCCGATACCCGTTGCAATGCTCGAGAGCAGATAAAACGCCGCTGACGATGTCCTTGTAATAGGTGTAATCCCGCTTCATGGTCCCATCGCCGAACATGGGAATCGGCTCCCCCATCTCGATCAGGCGGGCAAACTTGTGAATGGCCAGGTCCGGCCGTTGACGAGCACCATAAACAGTGAAAAAACGCAAGCAAGTGATGTTCATGGCGTACAGGTGATAATACGTGTGGCAGATTAATTCGCCGGCCTTTTTAGTGGCTGCATAAGGCGAAATGGGAAAATCCACATTGTCCGACTCGGCAAAGGGGACCTTGGAATTGTTCCCGTAAACACTCGAACTGCTGGCAAAGAGGAACTTCTCGATCTTGTGCTTGCGGGCCGCCTCCAGCAGCACGCAGGTCCCGCGAACGTTAACGTCCTGATACAAAAGCGGATTCTCGATCGAGGGCCGAACCCCCGCCCGGGCCGCCAAGTGGATAACCGCGTTTACCTCCCCGCCAAGGGCCTGATCCATGGCCTTGGCATCGCGAATATCCGCCTCGCACAGTGAGAAATTCGCATACTGGCGGGACGTCTCCAGGTTCCGCCGCTTGACCGCGGGGTCATAAAATTCGTCGAAACAATCAATGCCGGTCACCCGCCAACCGCCTGCCAACAGCGCTTCGCAAACATGGGAACCGATGAATCCCGCCGCTCCTGTAACTACTGCATGGGCCATGAACATCCCTTTTCATCTTTCATCGTACCTGCCCTCAATCCGGGCGTCTTTGCAATACCGCACTATACCGCCGATGGTGACTGAACAGCAATCCAGATCCTTGAGCGCAAATCCCAGCCGGCAGATGCCTGAGGCAATAACATTCTGAAAATTCCCATCATCAGAATTTTGATTTCCAAGCCATCGGCCATGCGAAAACCATCAAATCTCTTATTTTAGTATTTACTAACTCTGTATCAGCTAACCTGACCCCTTCATTCAAACTGCCCCTTTTCACCTGAAGAGCTGATCCACGAGATAGAGGCGTTAGCAAAATTCACCACAAGTAAAGAAACCCCAATCGCATGCCAAAAAGCGTATCAAGAGCAAATATTTGCCATGGTGGCTTTTTTAATTCCAGCCATACATAAATTCGTGTTCCTTTCTTCATGTTGTGAGTTTTGCAATCTCCAGGCTGTGAAATATACTAGTTTGACATAGCTAAGCTTATTCATTTAAGATGGTTAATGCAGCATCAAAAGAAGTGCTTGTTTTTCAGATCAAAACATGTTACAAGCGCGGTTGCGGCAAAGCGGTAAATTAAGAAATCCAAAAAGACGGATCAACGTCAGTTCAACAGTTATTTACCTGTAACAGTCGGCTGAAGTCGAAAAACCATACGACCTGAAGAAATGTATTTCAAGGTCCTATAATATAAGAGAATGAACCGGGCAAAAGAAGCAAATTATTAGGCTCCCGGTTTCGCAGAAAATAACGTAAAGGTGGGGAGCAGCCTCTTCGATAACACCTAGGAATGGGGAAAAACCCCTACCTTTAAATTCAGTCTTCCACTCGCTGCGGCACCCTTGACCGCGCCAATCATTACGGGGTGCCGCACGCCCTTTTTTACAGGG